>JAJRZB010000124.1 GCA_024275455.1 Bacteroidota bacterium
AGAATCATCCCGAAAACTAATGTATAGTATTCTCCAGTTCGATCTGATATTTTCTGAATTTCACTTGAAGCTTTTGAAAAGAAAATTATTAAAATTGAGGTAATAAGAATAATTACTCTAAAATATGTTCCAAAAGAATCTATTGTTAATAATCCGTAACCTTTTTGAGGGTTTCCCAAAGTAAATGCATGCGAATTTACCGTTATATCATTTAGTGAATAATACAAAGCAATAAATAAACCTACCAAACCTAAGTAGGGAATAATGGATTTATCCTTATCATAAATTAAATCAAATAGAACAATTACCAATAACGTAATTGAAATAATAATTTCAGGATAAATTAGACTTATATCAGTAAGTAAGTTTGCAAACATTTTTATTTCAACATTCTGGTTAAATGGTTAATAATAACTACATTCCGCTAAGTCTAATAATATCTGAATTTCTGGAAATAAATTCTACCAATGTATTAACAGAAGTGTTCATAACATCTAACATGGCAGAAGGATAAATTCCTAAAAAGATAATTATTATAGTTAACGGGATTAACATAGCATACTCTCTAAAAGTAAGATCATGTAAAACACTATCCCACTTCATATTAAACTCACCAAAGAAAATTCTTTGTAGAGTCCACAACATATATGCTGCTCCAAGAAGAATTCCTGAAGTGGCAATAATAGTTAATACTCTAATTTCGTCAACTCCAAAAGCACCTATAAATACTAATGCCTCAGAAATAAAACCGCTTAAACTTGGTAAACCGATTGCAGCAAAAAAGGCAACCGTAACAAAGCCCGTATACATTGGCATTTTGTTTGCCAATCCGCCAAAAGCATTTATTTCTCGGGTATGCGCTCTATCATAAACAACCCCAACAATTAAGAAAAGCATAGCGGTAATAGTACCATGGTTAAACATTTGGAAGATGGCTCCGGTAATTCCGGTAGTAGACATTGAAGCCATTCCAAGCAACACATAACCCATGTGAGAAACAGATGAATAAGCGATAAGTTTTTTGAAATCTTTTTGCGCTAATGCTACAAGAGCTCCATAAACAATATTTATAACTCCGAATAAAGCAATATAATATGCTAAATCTTGTGTAACCTCGGGGAAAATTGGAAAACTAATTCTAAGAATTCCATAAGTTCCCATTTTCAACAATACACCTGCTAAAATTACACTAATAGGCGTTGGTGCTTCTACGTGTGCATCAGGTAACCAAGTATGGAAAGTGAACATTGGTATTTTTATTGCAAAGCCAACAAATAGTGCAATGTAGGCAATGAATCTATAATTATTTGGGTTCAATGGCGAAAGTATACCATCTGCGGTATAATTACCGGGGTTCATTAATGTTAGTAGATTAAAAGTAAAGACGCTTGAACCATCGGCTAAAGTTTCACTTGCACTAAAATATAAAGCTATCATTACCAACAGCATAAACACACTGCCGAATAAAGTATAGATAAAGAATTTAATTGCAGCATATTCTTTTCTCGGACCGCCCCAAATTCCAATTAAGAAATACATAGGTAATAACATTAATTCCCAGAAAATATAGAATAGGAAGAAATCTAGAGATACAAAAACACCCATCATTCCGGTATCCAGCAATAAAAACAGTGCAAAAAATCCTTTTACCGATTTAGTAATGGTCCAGGAAGATATTACTGCAATAAAAGAGACAATTGCTGTAAGAAGAATTAAAGGAACACTAATACCGTCAACACCAAGAAAGTAATCAACCTTAATAGTACCAATCCAACTGAGACCTGTAAGTTCTATCCATCTAAATTTTTCTAAGAATTGAAAAGAACTGGCTTCATAAATTCCGCCGGCATTGTAGTTAAAATTACCAAGTAGAATAACGGCTAAAATTATTTGGATAAAAGTTATAACTAAGGATAAGATTTTTATTTCCTTTCCCATCTTACCGGGCATAAATAGAATTATTATCATGCCGATAATCGGTAAGAAAGTAATTAAAGATAAAATTGGGAATCCGTTCATTATTTTTATTTACCTTATGTTTTTAATTTCTATTTTGTTAAAAAGGCCCGATTATAAAAAATATAATCAATATTGAGAAAATAACAAGTACAATATATGTTTGAACCTTTCCTGTTTGCAACTTCTTAAAATTTAACCCGATAAAACCACTAACAAAGGCAGTGGCATTTACAAAACCATCAACTATATAGGTATCAAATAAACCGCTAATTCTTGAAAATAATCTGGTTAAAGTAGCAGTACCGTTTACAATGCCGTCAACAATCCATTTATCGAACCAAGAAAGTGACTTCCCTAATCCTAATGTACCACTAATAAATGTAGAATGATAAAATTCATCAACATACCACTTATTAAGAGAACCGTTATATAAAGCCTTAACTTTTTCAGCCAGTTTATCGGCAGATATTTTTTTCCATTGATACATTAGAAATGAAAGTAAAATTCCTAATCCACCTAATAAAATAGAGAGTATCATTGCCGGGTAATGTGCCCAATGCATTGCATGTTCATACATGTGAGAATGAACAACTGGAGTTTCAGGTTCAGCAGTTTCTCCATGCTCTTCAACATGATCTGTTTTCATAAATTCAAACCGTGCTGATTCGGGAACAACAGTGTGTGGAGTTTGAACCCACTTGCCTATAAACCATCCATCTTGAGGGGAAACCGGATTAGGTGTATACCAGAAAAATATTGATAAAGTACTTAAAACAATTAATGGTAATACCATAACAAAAGGTGATTCATGTGTATGATCATATTTTTCTTTATTTCTCGGTTTACCATGGAATGTTAATATTACTAATCTGAACATATAGAAAGCTGTTAAGAAAGCTACTAAAAATCCCATTATTGGAATAAGCCAATGACCTGTTAATTCACCAAAAGCTAATGTTCCTGCTAATAAACCATCCTTACTAAGAAAACCTGAGGTTAAAGGTATTCCGGAAATAGCCAATGTTGCAATTAAAAAGGAATAATAAGTAACAGGCATTTTCTTTTTTAGTCCGCCCATTTGTCTTATATCTTGCTCATGATGCATTGCATGAATTACTGAACCAGAACCGAGAAACAAACATGCTTTAAAAAATGCATGAGTAACTAAATGAAAGAAAGCAAAAGAATAAGCTCCAACACCAAGAGCCATTACCATATAACCTAATTGACTAACTGTGGAATAAGCTAAAACCTTTTTAATATCATTTTGTGTTAACGCAATTGTTGCTGCAAATAGTGATGTTACAGCACCTACTAAAGCAATTACCAGCATTGCATCCGCAGTAAGCATAACAAATATTCTTGCAACAAGGTAAACACCGGCAGCAACCATTGTAGCAGCATGAATCAAAGCACTAACAGGAGTCGGACCTTCCATTGCATCAGGTAACCAAACATGAAGAGGGAATTGAGCCGATTTGCCAACAGCTCCCATAAAAACTAGAATTCCTGCTGCGGTTAACCAAGCTTCACTTCCAAAAGGTAAAACCCCGTTTGAAATTTGTGAATATATATAATCAAACGAAAAAGAATGATAGTTGGTAAATAAAATTAAAATTACAATAAACATTCCTATATCGCCAATTCTATTAGTAAGGAAAGCTTTTTTACCGGCATCGGAAGCAGATTTTTTCTCGTACCAGAAACCAATTAATAAGTAAGACGATAATCCGACTAATTCCCAAAAGATGTACATCATTAAAATATTATCGGTAAGAACTATTCCAAGCATGGAGAAAGTAAATATTCCTAAATAAGCAAAATATCTTGAAAATCTTTTATCACCATTCATATATGCTATTGAATATATGTGAACAAGCATACTAATAAGATTCACAACAAACAGCATAATAACAGTAAGATTGTCTATCTTAATTCCAAGATCAATATGCAAAGGACCAATATTAGGGACATTTCCAAAATTAATCCATGTGAAAGAAAATAAAAGATCTTGATTGATATAGGTCGTAAGCTTTGAATATCCTAAAACCAGTGAAAGAATAAATGCCAAAGTTATAATGGCAACTTCAATCAAATATACTTTTGAGAATCTTTTCCCAAAGAATAATACAATTGTAAATCCTACTAAAGGTAAGAAAAGAATTAAAATGGCAATATTTATATTAGCAAGTTCACTCATAAACTATTCTTTGAGGTTATTAATTTCATCAATGTTAACATTTACAAAAGTCTTATATATATTAAGCACAATTGCCAGAGCAATAGCAGCTTCGGCAGCAGCTAAAATGATTACAAAAAGGGCATATAATTGTCCGTCAATTCCAAAATTTCCGAACCTTGAAAAGGCAACAAAATTAATGTTCGCCGAATTTAAGATTAGCTCAACACCCATTAAAACCATTACGGCATTTTTTCTTGTAACAACTCCATAAAGTCCTAATGAAAAAAGAGCAACGCTAACAGTTAAAAAATGATTAAGTCCAACTTCCAATTATTTATTCCTTATCTCTTCTTGCAATTGATGCCGCACCTATCATTGCGACTAATAATAAGATAGCCAACAATTCAAAAATCAGAACATATTGACTCATCAATAAATTTCCTAACTCAACAGAAGTTGTTGTTGGTATCTCAAAACTTTCCGATTTCCAATTTGTAGATGTCATAATAGAAAAAAGTATTGCAGCAAAAGCTCCTAAGGCAATAATAGCCGGAATAACCTGAATACTACCTGATCTTATATCTACACTTACAATTTTATTGGTTAACATAACACCAAAAAGCAAAAGTATTAAAATTCCACCAACATAAACCATTATTTGAACAACTGCTAAAAAGTCGGCACCCAACAAAACATAAATACCGGAAACCCCAAAAAAAGTTAATAACATACTAAATGCAGCATGAACAATATTCTTTGAGTTAACTACAACAACAGCAGAAGCTATTGTAATAATTGCAAATAAATAAAATATTATATCGTATAATCCCATAATTATAATTTACTCGGGTTTACTTTCCGGTTTATCATTTTCTTTTTTCTCTGCTTTCGCTTCAGCATCAGCTTTTGCTTTTTCAGCCTTTGCTTTGGCAGCGGCTAATTTTGCTGCTTCTTTTTCAGCCAGAAATACATCAAATTTTTGTTGTTTCTCAGCAATCTCATCACTGTTTAAAGTAGCAAAATTATATATCAAATCATTTCTGTCAAATTCGGAAAACTCATATACCTTAGTCATCTCTATACATTCAGTAGGGCAAGGGTATACGCATAAAGAACAGAAACAACATTTGGCAATATCAATATCAAACTTTGTTACCCATAGAGCTTTTTTCTTACCTTGTGATGTTAAACCCGGACTGTCATCTGGTGTTGCGTTTACAGTTTCAATAGTTATACAATTTACCGGACAAGCCCTTGCACATTGGTCGCAACCAATGCAATCATCCATATTAACATATAGTCTGTTTCTTGCTCTTTCGGGCATTGGCGGTTTAACATCCGGGTATTGAATAGTAACAGAAGGAACGAATACATGTTTTAATGTTATTTTCATTCCAATCAGAACTGTCCAGATAGCATCAAATGTATTTTTAAAATATTGCTTCATATCAAATAAGTGTTATTAACCCGACTAATAATAAAATAGCAACTGAATAAGGAATTAAATATTTCCAACAAACTGTCATTAACTGATCCACTCTTAATCTTGGCAAAGTCCATCTTAACCACATCTGTACGATAACAAAAAATATTCCTTTAGATGCAAACCAGAAAAATTGTTCAATTGGGACTAACCACTCAACACCAATACTGTTTCCTATATATCCGAAAGGCGAGTGATAACCGCCAAAAAATAAAACTACAATTAAAAATGAAACAGCTAACATGTTTGCATATTCAGCAAGGAAAAACATTGCAAATTTCATCCCTGAATATTCTGTATGGAAACCCGAAACCAATTCGGATTCCGCTTCGGGAATATCAAAAGGGGTTCTATTAACTTCTGCAAGTGTGCTAATATATATAATAAGAAAAGCACCAAGCATTAAAGGAATAAGAAGAAATTTTCCGATGCCAAAAGTAGCTCCACCTAAAATATTCCAATTCCAGAAGTAAGCAGTTTGCTGTTCAGTAATTGTTTGTAAATTTAAACTTCCGGTTATCATAACCATTGTTAAAATCACAATAGCAGTCGGAATTTCATAACTAATTATTTGAGAAACAGATCGCATGGCACCGAGAAGTGAATATTTATTGTTTGATGCCCATCCGCCCATTAAAATACCTGCAACAACAAAACTGGAAATTGCAATAAAGTAAAAGAGACCTATGTCAATCGAGCTTCCAATAAACCAGCTTGAAAAGGGGATTGCCGCAAATGCAGCAAAACTACCCACAAAAACCAAATAAGGAGCCAAATTAAATAAAACTTTATCAGTTAATGTTGCTCTAATATTTTCTTTTTGGATAAGTTTAAGAATATCGGCAACAGTTTGTAAAACCCCATGATAACCCACTCTCATTGGTCCCCATCTATCTTGCATATGTGCAGAAACTTTCCTTTCAGCTAAAACTGCAAACAACGCATAAGGGAGAATAAATAAGAATAGAGGAATTGCAGCCGCAACAAAATAAGCAACAATTTGATTACCGAAAATATTTATAAGAAAATCATACATTATCTGTCTACTTCTCCCAATACTATATCGATACTTCCTAAAATAGCTATAATATCAGCAACAAAATGACCTTTACAAAGTTCACCAAATACTTCCATATTTACAAAAGAAGGACCTCTTACTTTTACTCGGAAAGGATTTAACGAACCGTCACTAATTATAAAGTACCCAAGTTCTCCTTTAGGATTTTCAACCCTAGTATAAATGGTTCCTTTTGGAGGTTTAATTCTTTTGGGTACTGCTTCATGAACATCACCTTCGGGAATTTGATCGATGGCTTGTTCAATTATTCTAAGACTTTGTTCCATTTCCAAAACTTTTAAATAATACCTATCCCAACTGTCGCCTACGGTTCCAACCAAACCTTCTCCAACGGGGATATCAAAATCAAACCTGTCATAAATTGAATAAGGATCATCTTTTCTAAGATCCCATTTAACTCCGCTTGCTCTAAGATTAGGTCCTGTAATTCCGTAATTAATTGCCACATCTGCAGGTAGAATACCAATGTTGGCAGTTCTTTCAATAAAAATTTTATTATAAGAAAGAAGGTCATTCAATTCTTTAATCTTAGGTTTGAAAAACTCAACAAACTCTTTTGTCTTTCTTACAAAATCAGGGTGTATATCTTGAGCTAATCCGCCTACCCAAATATAATTATAGAGTAATCTTGCACCGCTCGTTTCTTCAAAAATTGTCAGAATCTTTTCACGTTCGGCAAACAAAAACAAAAACGGGGT
The DNA here is from genome assembly GCA_024275455.1 of Bacteroidota bacterium. Lineage (GTDB taxonomy): Bacteria > Bacteroidota > Ignavibacteria > Ignavibacteriales > Melioribacteraceae. Next base: position 7,401 of record JAJRZB010000124.1, read on the forward strand.
AAATGCTCCAATATCAACTCCGTAAGTTCCAAGAGCAACTAAATGAGATGCAATTCTTTGCAGCTCAGCCATAATAACTCTAATATATTCAACTCTTTCCGGTACTTCGATTCCCATTAACCTTTCAATAGCAATGGCATAACCAAGATTATTAGACATGGAAGCAAGATAATCCATTCTATCAGTATAAGGTACAATTTGGGGATAGGTCATTGCTTCACAATGTTTTTCAAAACATCTATGAAGATAGCCGATGTGAGGAATAACATTTTTTACTAGTTCGCCTTCTAATTCAAGCTCTAACCTCAAAACACCATGCGTAGATGGATGTTGAGGTCCCATATTCAATACCATTTCTTCAGTTTTCAGAGCCATTAATAAGGTACCTTCATTCCATTATAAAATTCCGGGGTTTCAAAATCTTTTATTAAAGGATAACTTCCTTCTTCCCAATCATAAGGCATTAGTATTCTAATTAAATTAGGATGGTTTAGAAACTTAATTCCAAACATATCATATGCTTCTCTTTCATGCCAATCAGCACATTTCCAAATTGATTCAACAGATTCAACTTCCGGTTTTTCAATTGGGACACTTACTTTTATATTAACTTTGTGGTTTAATTTCATCGAGTGTAAATGGTAATAAACACTAAGAGTTCTTCCTTCAAATTTTTCATTACCATCATCATTTGTAACTTTTGTGGCATTATTATCATCAACACCGGATAGATTCATCAGAGCGTCAAACAATAATTTTTAATCGTCTCTAAGAAATTCACAAATTTTATTAAGTTCCAAAGCATCTACTTTAATAAAAGGTTCTGTCGGCAATTCATTTTCAAATTCCAAAATAGAATCTGTAAATTTATCTTTTAATATTTGAAATATTTCTTCAGGAGTCATGCTGTTTTTCTCAATCTTTCGTTACGGATTTTCTCTTGAAGTTTTAGTAAGCCTTCTAATAATGCTTCAGGTCTGGGAGGACAACCGGGAACGTACACATCAACCGGAATTACACGGTCAATACCTTTAAGAACATGATAACCGTGTTCCCAATACGGACCACCGCAATTTGAGCAACTTCCCATAGAAATTATATATTTAGGATCGGGCATTTGTTCGTAAAGTCTTTTAATTCTTGTTGCCATTTTTAACGTAACTGTACCGGAAATTAAAATAACATCTGCTTGTCTCGGCGAAGGTCTCGGAATAACTCCGAATCTATCAAAGTCATAATGTGAAGCTGAAGTAGCCATCATTTCAATAGCGCAGCAAGCAAGACCAAAACTTAATTGCCAAATTGATGAAAGGCGTGCCCAATTTAATAAATCTTCCGATTTGGTTATTACAATGTTTCCATCGCTGAACTGTTGATCTAATAATCCCATAATCTAAACTTTCTCTGTTTTAGTCGTAACGCTTTCTTCTTTCTTATTTAATAATTTTTTCAGGTCTAATTTTTCTACTTTTGGTCTTGCCCATTCAAGGTCACCCTTACGCCATTCATATGCCATTCCTAAAAATAAAATTATTAAGAAGATGGCGCCTGTAGCAAAGCCATATAATCCAAATTGTTTATAAGTTAATGCCCATGGGAAGAGCAATACAATTTCCACATCAAAAATTAAAAAGATTAGTGCAACAACGTAAAAACGTATATTGAACTTTACCCAAGGTGAACCTTCCGGATTTTCTCCGCATTCGTAAATTAAATTCTTTTCATGGGAAGGTCTTTTAGGTCGGATAAGCATTGAGGCAAAAAAGGCAATGCCAACAAAAGCACCTGCTAAAATAATAAATACGAAAATTTTACCGAATTCTGTTAACATATATCCACAAATTTTGCTCTGAAAAATTACAATTAGGTCTTATTAAAGTCAAGCTGTTTGAGATAAAAAAAAGATGTGGTAATATTTTTTATGATTTTAGG
>JAJRZB010000125.1 GCA_024275455.1 Bacteroidota bacterium
GAACTTGTTCCATCAATTAAAACTCCTTTTTTAAGTTCATGAACTTCTTTTTTAACCGATTTAAGTTTTGCTAATTGTTTTTCGTTCGATACTAAAATAAAATCGCATTCGGATTGATTAAGGATATAAGATATATGCTGCGGAACCGAATTGGCGGGGATCATAACATTAATAATACCGCTATTTAGACAGGCAAAGTCTAACAATGCCATTGTTAAACTATTTTCCATTAAAAAAGCTATACGTGGTTTTTCTTTTCTTTCACCAATAAGTGAAAGTAAAGATTGCTGGTATTGATCAACCAGTTCTTTAATTTCTTTCCAAGAATATTCACGAATTATATCACCGGAAAGAACTTTAAAAAGCGTTTTTTGTGAATATTGATCGTATCTCTGCTTAAAAAGTTGACGGGTATTAAAGGTGCTTAGTTCAATAAGTTCGGAAATTAAGTCCGTCCATTTTTTCTGATCTTCTATTTTCTGTAAAAACTTACTAATCCTAAAAAAGTTAAGATACTGATGTACAAGAATAACTTCCGATTCGGTTTTATTTTGTTCTAACAAATTTTTTAAATGAATTCCTAAACTATAAAATCCTTTATCGGAACATTGCTCCATAAATTCTTTTAAAAAATCACCTTCTTGTATTGCCCGGAAAAATTCAGATAAATCTTTTACCGTTTGATTATTTTCAATTTTAAAATTGTCTTCCGCACAAATGAGATTTGCAGAATTTGCAAGCAGATCATTAAGTTCAGTTTTATTTAATGTAGATTTTCCTGCCCTAAAAGAACCGGTTAAACTTTTAATGTCATTTAATTCTTGTAACATTGCAACCTTCAAAAAAAATATTATTCTTATAATTTACAAAAAAAGGGATGCGAGTGCATCCCTTTTAATAATAAAGGTTAAAGAAAATAAATATTTTCAAAATATTTATTCTTTAATACCGGCAATTTTTTCCAACATATCTGTTGTTAAAGATTTTGGTCTTTCAAGTGAGTAACCGAGTCCTCTATCCCAAATAATATTTGCGCAAACACCCAGTGCTCGTCCTACTCCGAAAAGTACGGTATAATAATCATATTCTTTTAATCCATAATGCCATTGGATTACACCTGACTGAGCATCAACATTTGGCCAAGGATTTTTTGCTTTACCATGTTGTTGTAATATTGGAGGAACAACATTGTATAGCACATTTACGTATTCAAAAATAGGGTCGTTGGGTAGATGTTTCAAACAGAAATCTCTTTGTGCAGCATAACGTGGATCTGTTTTTCTTAAAACTGCATGCCCGAAACCGGGAATTACTTGTCCGGAATTTAATGTATCCCAAACAAATTTTTTCATTTCCTCTTCAGAAGGAACTTTGCCTCCCATTTTATCCATAACTCCTTGTATCCATCTTAAAACTTCTTGATTAGCAAGACCATGTAAAGGTCCGGCTAAACCATCCAGCATAGCTGAAATTGCATAATACACATCAGAAAGTGCACTTGCAACCAAATGTCCGGTATGAGCACTAACATTACCACTTTCATGATCACTATGGAGAAGGAAATATAACCTTGCAACATCATCGTAAGGTTTGTCTATTCCCATCATATGAGCAAAGTTTCCGCCCATATCAAGTTTTGGATCAGGAGCAATAATATCTCCGTTTTTATATTTATGACGATAAATAAATGCCGCTATTTGCGGTAACTTAGCCAATAGATTAAGAGCATCTTCATAGGTTGGATCCCAATAATCAAATTTGCTCATTCCCTCATTATATCTTTTAACAAAAACGGATTCCTTTTCCATAGCAACAACTGCAGCAGAAAACATTGCCATTGGGTGAGAATCATCAGGCATTGCTCTTAAAACATCAAACACATATTCCGGAACTATTTTACGGTTGTTAAATTCTTCCGCAACATCTTTTACTTCTTCTTCGGTTGGAATTTCCCCGGTTAACAATAAATAGAAAAACCCTTCCACGTAAGGCATTTCTCCGCCGGGTACTTTAGGTAATTTTTCTAAAACTTCAGGAATTGTATAACCTCTAAATCTAATTCCTTCCATTGGGTCTAAATAAGAAATATCAGTTGTTAATGACTTCACTCCTCTCATACCGCCAATTATCTGTGCAATAGTTACTTCACCAACAACGGTTTTTCCGTATTCTTTTGCTAATCTAACTGTACGTGGACGCCATTCTTCAATTTTTTTGTAGAGTTTTTGTTTTAGATTTGACATAATAACCTCCAGGTTATTGATAACGAGAATTAATAAAAATCAGTGCTATATTTCTAATTACTTGACACGCTAAAATAAATTAAGACTTATATACCCTAATATAATATTTTCTTAAATTAAAGTCATTATAAATAGGAATATTTTCAAAATATTTTCAGTTTTGAAATGATTCGGCAAGCTTTTTCCCGCTTGAAACAGCACTTTCAATAGTTAACGGCAGACCAGTATTTGTCCAGTCTCCGGTGAATTTTACATTAGAAATTAGTGATGAAAAATCACGTCTCTTATCTTCAAATTCGGGGCTGGTTTTGTTAGTAGCCTTTTTTTCTTTTATCACTTTGAGGTGAATAATATCTTTCTCATTAAATTCTGCAAAATATTTTTTAAGTTCGTTAATACAAATTTGTTTAATTTCCGAAGAGCTTAGTTTTACAATTTCATCCGAAGCACTAATTACCAATGATAAGTAAGAACCATGATTAAATACCCAATGAATAGGCGATTCGATAAGAGCATAAAATTTTTCTTTTAGAAAATTGTCGTGCAGCCAAATATAGATTGAAGTTATTGAGGATGTTTCACTCTTAATTATTTCTTTATCAACAATTTTTTCGGAACTTTGAATATGGAGTAATGAATGAAGTGGAACGGCACTTATTATGTGATCAAAATCTTTTATTACCCGTTTATTTGTTATCACTTCAGAGATTTTATTATCAGTAAACGAAAATTTTTTAGCTCTTTCTGAAAGAGTTATTTTGTTATTTCTGCTAATTAAATATTTCAGAGATTGCTCTACAAATAATTTACTCAAACCTACTTTTGGAATAATAATCTTATAGTTTGAACTTCCTTGTAAAAATATTTTTTTTAATGTGTCTTTGAATAGTAAAGCAGAGCCTTGTTTAACGGGAGTATTTAATCCGCCGACAGATAAAATTTTCCACAAAGAATTTATTGCATTCTCCGATTGTTTTTTTTCTCTCAGCCATTGAAGGATTGTTTTATTTTGTAAATTCTTATCGGAGTAAAACGGTAGTTGAGTAATGTATTTTATTACATTGAATTTTTCTGTAAAATTTAATCTGTTGTAATTAAGAATTGCCGAAAGAAGGTTAAATGGATAGAAGAGATTATTTTCTTTCAGTTTGAAAATACTGCCGTTATTACTTACAAAAGTTATTTCCAGTTTATTTTGTATATCAATTAAATCACTTGTACCTATTATTTCCAAAAACTTAAGTGTGTCTTTGTATGCTCCAAGAAGAATGTGCTGACCATTATCTATTTCATCATTTCTATATTTGAACGAATATGCTCTCCCGCCAAGTTTTGGCGAGGCTTCAATTAACTCAATACTATGCCCTTTTTCAGATAAGAAAACTGCTGAAGAAAGTCCGGCTAAACCACCGCCAATTATTAAGAACTTTGCCATTTTTCAACAATCTTATATTTTAACCAGACACTAAACGAAATGAATATTTTATTAAAATTAGAAACCCTTATCCTACTGCTGAAAACGTCATATTTCGCCTGAACAATCATATCTAAAAGTCTGTAATAAATATATTGCATTGCCCGGGCAGTAAACATATTATATTTATCTTCGGTCGGGAGGTGTTTATCTGCTAAATTATAAAAATCTATAGCTCGTTCAACTTCAAATTCCATAAGTTTTACAAAATTTTCATTATAAACATTTTTAAATAATTCTTCTTCGGAATATTGAAATTTTTTAAGGTCTTCTTTTGGTAAATAAATTCTTCCCCTTTCGGCATCAGGTTTTACGTCTCTAATAATATTGGTTAGCTGCAATGCAATGCCTAAATACTCGGCATATTTTTCAGTCGATTTATTTTTATAACCAAAAATCGGGATAGTCATTAAACCCACAGTAGATGCAACTTTATAGCAATAATCTTTAAGCTCTTCAAACGACTCAAAGTTTGATCTCTCGAGATCTGTTTCAACCCCTTTTATAAGTTCAAAAAAGGGTTCTTTAGGAATTGTGAATCTTCGTATAATTTTTTGCAAGCTAACAAACAATGTTTTTTCAGAATCATTTCTAAATGATTTTTCTAGTTCTTCTTTCCAAAGTTTAAGATTCTTTCGTTTTGTCTCAATTGAGTCTTCAATATTATCGGCAATATCATCTGTCTTTCTGCAAAAAGCATAAACAGTGTTCATTGCATATCTTTTTTCGGATGGCAAGAGTACAAATGTATAGTAAAAACTACTCTTGCTTTTTTTTACTATTTTGTTAATAGTTTCTATTTTTATTTCCTTAGAATAATTGCTTTACTGAATAATATTAAAAAATCCGACTTCGTTAATTTAGGTCTTTTAGTTAACACATCATAATTTGAACTTTCTATCTTTTCTAAAATGGATTCTCCTCCTTTTATTGTAACCATAATTTGCAGCCGTAACCTTAAAGGAAGATATTTAAGTAACTTTTTCCCTTCATCAAAAAGTTGTTTTGTTCTTTCTATTTCATACTTCATTAAATTTTTAAAACTATTATTAACATTTTGTTTTGTAATAATTGAGTCGTTAATTTCAAACAATCCAAAATCTTCTTGAGGGATATATACTCTTCCCTTTTTTATATCCAAACTTACATCTTGATAAAAATTAGCGAGTTGAAGTGCAGTACAAATGTTATCGGAGTATTTATTAGCCTCTTCACTTTTTATTTGATTCAGTTCTAAAATTATTCTTCCAACCGGGTTAGCACTGTTTTGGCAATAGCCAAGAAGATCTTTATAACTTTCATATTTTTTAATTACTAAATCTTGCTTAAATGCAGTTATTAAATTTCTAAAATTTTGGGGATCAAGATTTTTTTCTGTAATTGTGTTTTGCAGAGCCAGCCAAAAATTACTTGTGAAATTTTTTCTTAAAGCTGCCTCAAAATTATTAAGATATTCATCAAGTTTTTTTATCCGGGCATTATCATCTAATTTTCCTTCATCGGCAATATCATCTGCCTGGCGGGCAAATTGATAAACAACGGCAACATGTTTTCTTAATTTTTTAGATATAAAAAATGACAATACCGGAAAGTTTTCGTAGTGAGATTTGGTAAGTTCAATTGCTTGTTTGTATGCTTCGTTTAATTCTAAAACATTTTCAATCGATTCACTCAATTTTAATTTGACCTTTTCTTAACAACTTGTACCCGGAACAGGACTCGAACCTGCACAGGATTGCTCCCACTAGGACCTGAACCTAGCGCGTCTACCAATTCCGCCATCCGGGCATTTTATAAACTTTTTAAAAATTCTTTGCCTATTCCCGATTTTAAATATTTCTCTCTTTTTCTAGCTTCTATTCTATTTTCACATAACTCTTCATATATCAACTTAAACGGAATGTAAGGTTTTGTTGTTTTAGAATATCCACTATTATGTTGGTTTAATCGTCTTTCTAAATTACTTGTCAGACCAACATAAATGTAATTTCTCACCAAACTTTTTATCGCATATACTTTATACATAATTTATAGCGCGCCTGCCTGCCGGTAGGCAGGTCTACCAATCCTCCCAAAGGGAGAGGTAAATCCGCCATCCGGGCAAATTTACGAATTTTAGCAAAAAAACTTTTCTTTTCATCTGTTTATAATTTTAGGAGATGTCTCAAAAAAAAACTGTTCGACATGACAATACTGCTTTAAGTCTGTTGATAAATAAGATATCTCTCCCACATATAAAAAGAAACCTCTAAAAATTTAATACTTTTTAAATTGTCAATAAGAAAATATTTTATTTTTCGGACTTCCCATTATTTATTTCTTCATCGGTAATTTCAGTAGCATAGTGCGCTAAACTATCAGGCTTAAAATATTTTGTAAACAAATGTACCTTACTATCCCGAGCAGTATTAAATGCATCGGGTAAATCTTTTATGTTAATATAATCTTCCAGTTCACCTGAAGAACAATCATCAGAATATAATTTCGGGTTTCCATATTTGTAAATTGATTCTTTACAAAATTTAACCGAAACGATATTACCGTTTTCGGGTAAAGTGAAAGATTCCTCCGGTAAATCCAAAGTATCATAAACTTCCCTCATAAAGTTAGACCAAATCGGGTTAGCTGCCTGAGAGCCTTGTCCGTAATTACCGGTAAATGTTATTCTTCTATCATCAAAGCCTACCCAAACACCTGCAGCAAGCTGCGGTGTAAACCCCATAAACCAAGCATCGCCGTAATCTTGGGTTGTTCCGGTTTTGCCGGCAGCCGGTCTGTAAAACTTATGAATTGATCTTGTTATTATACCCGTTCCTTCATTCATTACTGTTTCTAACATATTTGTAATAAGGAAAGTTGTTTCTTCCGACATTGCCTCGCTTGATTTTGAGAAAAATTGAGCTAAAATTATTCCGTCTTTATCTTCAATCTTTAAAATTGACATCGGCTCGTTGTGAATTCCTTTATTTGCAAATGTAGCATAGACCGAAACTAATTCCAATGGTGTAACTTCCGAAGTACCGAGTGCAATGGAGGGAACCAAATGCAGCTTTGTTTTAATTCCCAATTTAGAAGCAAGCTGCCCAACTTTCCAGAGTTGTACATGACCTTCAATAATTAACCTGGCACTAATTAAGTTTTCCGATCTTCTAAGTCCGTCTCTTAGGGTTAAAAATCCGCCAACTTTTTTATCAAAATTATGAGGGTTCCATTTTTCTTCACCTTCACCATACTCAAACTCTTGGTTTAAAATCGGATAAGCCGGGTATAAACCGTTATCTAATGCAACAGAATAAATTATCGGTTTAAATGAAGAACCCGGTTGCCTTCTAGCCTGTGTAACATGATTAAGTCCGTAATTAAAATTTTGATCGCGCCCACCAATCATTGCTTTTATATCGCCGCTGGTTACATCCATTGCCACAAAACCAACTTCAATTGTTTGAGCAATTTTTTTAATTGAATCCACAAAGGCTTTATTGTTTTTTAAACTTTTGTATACTTCTTTTTTCTCATCTTTTTTTGCATTTAGATATTCTTTATTTCTTTTAATCGCCTTATCAAGAATATCTTTTAACGTTTCCTTATTTTTTTTCCAGCTCCAATTTCTATCGAATAATTTTTGATATGTCTCAAGGTGCTCAGCCGCTGCTTTATTAGCAATAGTTTGCATTCTTGTATCGAGAGTCGTGTAAATTTTCAGGCCATCTGCATATAAGTTATAGCCGTATTTTTCTGACATTTGCTCCAACTGACGCCTGACATACTCAACAAAATGCGGGGCAATTTTACTCTGCACTCCGCCGTTAGCAACTACCGAAGCTAACTCAATAGGCACTGCTTTTAATGAATCGTATTCACTTTCGGAAATAAATCCCACATCTTTCATATTATACAGTACTACATTTCTTCTTCTAAGAGCATTCTCCGGTCTTCTAATAGGGTTATAATATACATGAGATTTGAGCAAAGCAATAAATACTGCTGCTTCCGGAAGTGTTAAATCTTTCGCACTTTTTCCAAAATAATGTTGAGCAGCCATTTCAATTCCATAAGCTCTGTTACCAAAAAAGGAATTGTTAAGATACATCTGCAGAATTTCTTTTTTAGTATAGGTCTGTTCAATTTGGACTGCTGTAAACCACTCCCTAATTTTACGTACTCCGGTTTGAAAAAGATTTTCTCTGGCAACCTTTAAATCATATAAGTTTTTTGATAATTGCTGCGTAATTGTGCTGGCACCTTCTCTTTTTCCAAGGAAAATTGTTTTAATCATTGCTTTTGCAAAACGCTCAAGATCAACGCCCCAATGATCATAAAACTTTCTGTCTTCAGTTGCCACTAAAGCATCAACTACAAAAGAAGGAATACTATCTATGCTAATTTCTCTTCTGTTTTCTCTAAAAAACTGACCAATAATTTCCCCATCGGCACTAATAACATTTGTTGCCAAACTTTGTTTAGGATTTTCAAGTTCTTCGAGAGAAGGCAGCCCCGAGACAATGTGCTGGTAGAAAAAATACCCGCCTATAATTATTGCTAATACTACTAACTCAAATACCGGCCAAAATAATCTTTTAAAATTAAATTTCTTTTTAACCGGTTTTGTTTCTTCTGTCATTTAATTATTCCAGTCAATAATCTCAAAATTATTATTAGAAAATTTACCATAACAAGGTAAATTGAGCCAAGTGCCCAAATTTATATAATGTCCATTTTTATAATTTTCAATTTTTCTTATATGCGAATGTCCAAAAATAACATAATCAAAACCCTCATCAATTTTCTTTTTTGCAGCTTCAAAAAGTCCATCAATTTCCCCATAAAATTTTTCGTTAGTATAATCCCTACTTTTTTTACTCGAGGAACTAGCTAACCAAATTCCAAAATCCGGATGTAATAATGAATACATTTTTTGCAGAAATTTGTTCCTTAAAACTTTCTTTAAAATATTATAGCCTATATCGTTAGCTACCAATCCGTCACCATGTCCCAAAAAGAATTTTTTATTTTCTAACTCTATTTCCAACTCAGTATGATGAAGAATAACCCCGATTTCTTTCTCAAAAAAATCTCTGTGCATAAAATCATGATTTCCAATAAAATAATGAACTTCAACTCCGGCTTCTACCAATTCCCTAAGGGCGGCAAAGGTTTTGAAATATCCTTTTTGAATAACTCTTTTGTATTCGAACCAATAATCAAATAAATCTCCTAAAATAAAGAGTTTATTAGTATTGGTTTTACAAAAACGAAGGAAATTTACAAAAGCTTGTTCTCTTAATTTTTCTTCTTCAGAATCCAGTAACCCAAAATGTAAGTCCGAGACAAAAAAACTGTTCAAATACAACTCAATTTTTTATTTAATTTATAAACTTAATACTTTTTTGTGAAATGCACATGCTTAAGGGGTTCAAATTATTATTCTTCAAAATTTCTTATTTCCAGAGCAAGCCATACATCTGAATCTAACTTAAGTTGAATAATTTTTTTATCTGAATGAAATTTGATATTTGTAATCTTCTTATCAATTATGTAAGATTTTCTATATTTAGAATTTGCTTCATCTATAAAGTCTACCTCTAAAAGGAATTTATAATTACTATAACCCTCCTGTTCTTGAGCTATAACAAGTTCGGTTGAATAATTATCATTGCTAATAGAAGAAGAATTGAATTTATATTCAACTTCAATTTTTCCTTCCCCTTCAAACACCCATTGGTTAAAAAATTGTGTAAAATTTTTACCGGTTAATTCCTCAACCAAATTTTTAAAATCATTTGTTGATGCATTTTTATATTTATACTTTTCAAAATATTTTCTAAGGATATTAAAAAACAATTTA
>JAJRZB010000126.1 GCA_024275455.1 Bacteroidota bacterium
AACAAACATTCTGCTTGCAATATTTTTTGTTATTAATTATTACAACTTCGCACAAAATAAAGAAATAGATGTTAAGTCGAGTATTTTTGATACAGGTAAAATGTGGACGTTTGATTATCCTCCAACTGAATACTTAAATGAAACATACAGTTTTGACCCTGATGATGAATGGTTTGAGGATGTAAGGCTTTCCGCTTTAAGAATTCCGGGATGTACAGCATCGTTTGTATCGGAAAATGGTTTGATAATGACGAACAATCATTGTTCAACATGGCACAGAGATAATGTTGAAAAGGATGATGAAAATCTGTCGGAAACCGGTTTTTATGCGGCAACTTTAGATGAAGAAAGAAAAGTACCTAATATGTATGCTGAGCAATTAGCTTTTTTAGTAGACGTGACCAATTAAATTAATGAAGCAGTTGATACCGCTAAAACTGATAAAGGGAAAATAAAAGCTAAAGAGGCAAAAGTAAGTCAGTTAATAGAAATGTATAATGAAGAAACAGGATTAAAATGTCAATTTGTTTCTTTATTCAATGGTGGAAAATATTCTATTTACGGATATAAAAGATATAATGATGTAAGGCTCGTTTTTGTGCCGGAGCAACCAATAGCTTCTTTTGGAGGTGATTATGATAATTTCACCTATCCGCGTTATGACCTTGACTGTGGTTTTTTTAGAGTTTATGATGATGAAGATAAACCGGTTAACTCAGAGAACTTTTTTAAATTCAGCCAAAATGGAGTTCAAAGAGATGAAGTTATTTTTTCTGTTGGTAATCCCGGAAGAACTAATAGATTAAAAACAGTTTCTCAATTAGAATATAACCGAGATATTTCTTACCGTAATAGAGCTTTTTTATTTGATGAATATTATAATGCTTTAGAAAGTTTAAAAATAGAGTATCCTGAAAGAGCAGATGAGTTTGAAAAAATAAGAACAAAAATTGGAAATGGCCAGAAAGTATTACATTATACAGAAGAAGGATTGTTAAACCCAAAATTAATTGCCAGAAAAAGAGACTTTGAAAATAAAATAAAAGAAAAAGTGATGTCTGATCCTGAACTAAAAGAAAAGTACGGACATATTTGGGAATCAATCACAAATTTAAGAGAAGAATTAAAACCGATTGAAAGTCAACTTGCTGTTTACAGACCTTCGAGATTGGTCGGGGCTAAATATTTTTTAATTGCAAAAGATATTATTGAATTTGCTGAACAAATGAAACTTGAAGAAGAAGAAAGATTACCGGCGTATAAAACTTCTAATTTAGATTCACTTAAAAATTCACTTTACCCTGATTCGATTGATACAGCTTTAGAAATGACAAAATTAAGAATTCAACTTGATTATATTAAGATGAATTTAGGAGATAAAAATTTATTGGTTAGTGCTTTGTTAGGTAACTTAGAAGGAAAAGAAGCTGCAGATGTACTTTTAAAAAAATCTGATCTTGCGAGTAAAGAAAAAGCTATGGAACTTTTAAATAAAACACCCGATGAAATATTAAATTCTTCCGATCCTTTTATTTATTATGTAAAAAACACAAAAGACAAAATTCAGCCTTTAGCTAAAAAATCGAAAGAGATTAGAGACACTGAAAGTGTTTTGGAAAATATGTTAGGGAAAGTTCTATTTGAAATTTATGGAACTGAAATTCCTCCGGATGCTAATTTTACATTACGACTTAGTGACGGAGTGCTGAAATCATTTGATTATAACGGAACTAAAGCAATTGTAAAAACAACATTTTACGGAATGTACAACAGATATTACGGAAGTGATAAAACTTATCCGTGGAATTTACCTTCAAGGTGGGCAGAACCTCCGGCAGGATTTGATTTATCTACTCCTTACAATTTCATTTCTACTAATGATATTGTCGGTGGTAATTCCGGAAGTGCCGTAATTAATAAAAATGCTGAAGTTGTCGGTTTAGCTTTTGATGGTAACATAGCAAGTATTATCGGTAATTTTATTTATTTGCCTGAAGATAATAGAATGGTTTCCGTTGCTTCTCAAGCAATACTTGAGTCTCTTGAAAAAGTATATAAAGCCAAAAGATTGTTTGAGGAATTAAAAACCGGTAAAATGGTTGAGTAAACTTAGTATCTTTGCGTTTCAGCAGTAAATGGTTTCTAATCAATGCCGCTAAGATGCAGAGATTATTATAAAACTTCTAAAAATATTTTACAAGTAAGTCAATTAATTTTCTTTTTCGATCATTAAAAGGCGGATAAATTAATTTTAACGGATTAATTATTCCGCCTCTAATATAAGCCCTTTCATTCGAAAATTCTTTAAACCCCGCATAGCCATGAGATTTTCCTATTCCACTTTGCCGTACACCGCCAAACGGTAAATTATAGTGACTAAATTGTAAAACCACTTCATTAATTCCAAGACCACCGGATTGCGTAGAGCTTATTATTTGATTAATAACGGATTTATTTTCACTAAAAATATAAATTGCAAGTGGTGGGTTGAGTTTGTTAATCCAGTTAAGTGTATCATCTAAAACTTTATACTCAACTATTGGCAATAATGGTCCAAAAATTTCTTCTTCGGAAATTGAACAATCCGAACATTTTGTTAAAATTATTGTCGGTTCAATAAAATGATTTTCTTTATCAAATTTTCCACCGTATAGAATTTCACTATTATTTAATAAAGCGTTTTCTCTAATTGAGTTTATTCTATCAAAATGTTTTCCGTTTATTATTCTTGCATAGCTTTTACTTTTTTTAGTTTCTTCTTCATTATTTCCGTAAAAGATTTTTATTTGTTTTATTAAATGATTTACAAAAATTTCTCTTATTGAATTTTCTACTAAGATATAATCAGGAGCAATGCAAGTTTGACCTTTATTTAAAAATTTACCCCAAATTATTTTTTCCGCAGACATTTCTAAATTAGCTGAACTATCAATAATAGC
>JAJRZB010000127.1 GCA_024275455.1 Bacteroidota bacterium
CCATCTCTGTAATTTCGTGTGATAATAAAATATAGCCGATTGGTTTGCTTGCATAGTCATTTATAGGAAATGAATAATAAGCATATTCCAAATCATTATTTTCATACCTATTTATTTCGTCTGTTAATTTACTCTTTAGAACTAAAGGTTTAATTTCATCATTCGAATAACTATAGAAAGCTATATTATCCTTAATAACATCATTTTCATTATTTTCAAATCGCTTTGCATTATTAAAAACTTCTTTTTTAATACCAATTGCATAGGACATATTAAAAGTATTTGCCAGGCTTTCTAATACATTATTAATATCAGCTCCCAATTCTACTGTTCCAATATGTTCCCAATTGTATTCAACTGGATAAACGACTCTTAAACCCGGTCCGCCTCTTCCTACTTCAATACCTGTAACTGCACTTTTCAGCTCATTTGCATCAACAACTGTGCGTCTGAATGCAGAAAGATCATCCCCGAACTTTTCCGGTCTGTGCAACCGTAAAAACGATGTTGCCGGAGCCGTATGAAATTGGAATTGTTTAATTCCGTACATTGGCTTTAAACTATTTTCATAAACTGGCAATAATAATTCAGTAAGTTTATCTCTATCGCCATGAGCAAATGCGGCAACTACATTGGTGTCATTAAGTAGAACATCTAATGTCATCATTAAATTATTTTCTTTCTCGAGCATTTGTTCTTCAAACATTTTTTTAAATGATGTAAAATCAGAAGTTACATGCTCTTCTAAATCACTATTAGCTTTTGAAATCGACACATAAATCAGTCCTATAATAGCTATTACCGCCCCAAAAATAATAACCATTGGAAGCTTAAATTTAATTGAATTATAAAATTTGTAGTTTTGTTTACTAAACATTGTTTTCCCCGTAAAAATTAGTAAAATTATTATCGGACAAACGTATATTATATTTAGAGGGAATGAGTTTTTTTGTATAAAAAAAATGAATATTAAAGAATTGGAAAGGAAATTCTACTATTTTTACTGGTTTTTACTGGACAGCCACTTTTCAAGAAAAACATCTGCTAATTGATAACCGGTTTTATTTTTAACTATAATATTCTTTTCCAAAAGTGATTTTTCTGCCGTTTTAACATAACTGGGTGCATTTAGAGCATATTTTCTAATGAATTCACCTGATGTAATTTGTTTGGCTATTCCTTCATTAGCAATTGCACAAATCAATTTCCACTGATAAGAGGAAAGCAAATCTTTATAAGTTAAAAAATGAATTTCTTTTTCAAGTAATATTTGGTTAAACAAGCTATTTATATCTTTTTTAGCTATTTCTTTGTTTTTCAAAGCAAATAATCTGCTACAAAAATATTGTGTAAAGTAAGAATGATTATTTGTTAAACTTAGTATGTATTGAACAGATTCCTTTTTTATTTTAATTCCACTTTTACGAAACATTTTTCGGATGAAATTTCTATAAACTTTCGGATCAATTGGTTCCAATTTAATAAAGTTGTACTTTGAATTATTATGAATATTAAGTTTAACAATTAGCGAAACAATTTCTCTTTCATTACCACAAAAAATAAATTGTATGCTTTTTAGTTTTTCTGTTATTAATAAAAATTGCTGTAAAATTTCACTGCTTAATAATGTTATAATTTGTTGAAAATCATCAATAATTATTATTCTTTTTCTGTTATCAAACTCATTAAAGATATTACTCAAATGTGATAGTAATTCGGAGTTATTTCGAACCTTAAAAAAATCTTTTTTATGACCTTCCTGAAATAAGTGATTTGCCAAAACATCTAATAACTCTTGAATATTTAATATTTCTGAAATATTTATATAATAAGACTCTATATCTTTTTCGCTTTTAATCGATTTAACTACTTGTTTTACAAGTGCAGTTTTACCCAATCCTTTCCGGGAAAACAAAAAGGTATTCTGCTTATTTCGGAAAGATTTTATTATATCTTCAATCTCATTATTTCGATTGCAAAAATATTTTGAGGTAATCTCTGGTGAAATAATAAATGGATTTTTTTTCATAAATATGCTCTTTCGTTTATTACACTACGCAAAATACGAAAGAATATTTAAATATTACAGTTTTTGTTAAAAACAGAAGATATAGTTTTAGTTTTTAAGATAAGTTTTTATGGTTTCTCTAAATGCGAAATTTTTATTTTTTAAAGTGAAGAAATGATATTTTTGATGTATTAAAACAATTTAATTAATCATCGTAAGGATCTTTTTTTATTTCTTGATCCAAAAAGAATATTCTTTTTTCTTTTTTAAACTTCTTTCTAATCTCAAATGGAAAATCCAATTCTTGATTCGATTTTATTTCAGATAAAGCATTTGCACCTCTTTTAATTTTCTTTACTATTTCATGACTGAAGCGGAATGTAATATCCTTAGTGCGAATTGTTTCCCTAATAATAAAATATTTACTTTCTTCATCAACAACCAGTTCTCTTATTTTGTCATTACCATATAAAATTTTATCAATAGTTGTTTGCTCGTTATATTCTCTTACTGCTTTTAATATTTTTACTTCAACCGGAATAATTTCTACTCTATCAAATTCTAAATTAAGTAGGGTTAACAATTCATCAGCAGTAAAATACATTCTTCCAATTAAATCACCTTCTTCGCTTATTTTTTCCTTTATAGCAACAATATCTTGTACAATATATTTCTTTCCGTCGGCAGTTATTCTGTAAACCTCACCCGGTCTGCCATTAGTTCGTGGAGTAGGAAAAGGTTTGAAATTTTTCAGAATTGCATTTTCCGGTAAGTTTTGTGCAAGCAAACTCTCTGACAAGAGTAGTACAACCAGTAAAATTAAGTTAATTGTTTTCATAATAGTTCATTTTTCACTACAAAACTATCGAAATTAATTCACTTAAATTTATATGGAATTTGACTAAAAATATTCTGAGTGCAAGGAATTTAACCAGACCCATTAATAATTATTAATTTAACATTATATTAAACCCGATTAACGCCTTTAACTGATGTTTCGGTTGGTTAATTGCTTTATCAGCGTCTTTGTATGTGTAGTCTTCTCTCGGATTAATATCTTGTCCATCCGGACTATAGGAAGTATCGTGTCCGTAAAGAGTTTCGGATATATAATAATCATATCCAAAATTTAACACCAAATCTATTGAAGGAATTACTCTAAAATAGTTTTCTATGCCAAGTCCAAATCCCCATTGACTACTTGTTACATCAAAATCTTCATTTCCGCCAACATAATTAAAATTCGCGGAAAATATAGAATATCTTGGACCTGCATAAAAATAATTACGTTTTAATCCTAATATTGATTTTCTATAGAGAAAATCTAAGCTAAAATCATAAACATGCCCTTTTTTTTCAGGAACACCATTAGTGTTATTATTAATAAATATTCTCCTGGCTGCCATTGGTTCCCCCACATCTAAATAGCTTAATCCTGCTCCAAATTTTGCGGAAAACGGAAAATTTTCAGCAAAGTTTGATATTAGAACAACAAGATGCCCACCAAATCCGTTGTTTAATCCTACTTGTATTCCTCCACTTAAATGAACATTTCTATAATGGGTATAATTGTTGCCTTGAGCATAAATAAATGATGCTAAAAGAAATACTATTACGACAATTTTTTTTAACATTTGTATCTACCTCTATGAAATTTGTTTTACCGATAGCATTCAATATTTGTACCAAAATAATTTATACTCTAAAGCGTTAATTTTGATTTAAATCACAAATATTGTCTGTATGAAAAGCTTCGAAATGAGAATAATACATTATTTAGTGTAATTTTTACACGTAAAAAAGTGAGACAGAGATAAAAGATTTATTAATATATAGTGATGAATTAAGGAAATTACTAAACTTTTACCAAATTAATGTAAAATAAGATAAAGATATTTTTTAGATGATTGGGTTAAATAATTTCTAAAACTAAATTATACTAATTTTAAACTCAAGCCTATTTAAGTAGAAGCATTTTTCTAATTTTCACTTGATTTCCAAATTTTAATCGGTAAAAATATACCCCGCTGCTATTTTTTTGTCCATTCCATATCACTTTATAATTTCCGGATCTTTGTTTTTCATTTACTAATGTTATTACTTCTCTTCCTAAAATATCATACACTTTTAATTGTACAGACACAAAATCTTTTGCTTCTATATTTGGTATACTGTATTTTATTGTTGTACTCGGATTAAATGGATTGGGATAATTTTGTTCTAGATTAAATTTACTAATAATAATATTCTCTTCCTTAATTCCAGTGGGAAGTTCATTATACTTATTTTTTGCTCTGAGAATACTATTTGTTAAATCAAATAAATTATCTCCGGCAGCAATCAGGAAATCGACTTCAAATTTTTTATTGGGTTCTAGACTAAACGGTCCTCCGGAAATCATAACCGATATATCGCTTGGTCCAGCTGAAGTAAAAGATAATCCGCTTGATAGAGCTTTCCATTTTTCACTATCTGAAAATCCGTCCCAAGATATAATTGAATCATTTGTTCCTTCGGCATCCATTGCAAAAAAATTATATTTATCTGAAAAAAGCAATGCTAAACCAATGTGCGTAGTTACAGGGTTTCCGTCATTATCCAAAGCATACCCGAAATTATTAACATTATCGTAAGCAACTATATCATCATCATAACTTGTTTCATCAATATCAAAATCCCAGAACTGTCCGGCATAAAAATTATTAATTACTGTATCTGTTGTATTTTTAAAGACATATCTAATGAACATATAATCGGCATCGGTTTCACCGGCAAAAGAATATGTAAATAGTTAGGTTTCCAATCCTAATGCACTTGAACTTACTGCATCATCAAACTTTGCATAAATCTCTTTATCGGCAAAATTCCCCGGGATATTTAATGTTATTGGGGTAACTATTCTAAAATCCATATCTTTTTGATTTGCATCAAATCCCCGGGCAACATTATTTATAGTTGTAACTGATGTGCCGTAAATTAGGGCACCTTCAAACATTAAATTTGGTCCGTCTTTGTAAGTCAGGCCTTTTCCTTTTAAATTAGTCGGGTAGTCATCAAAACCTATAGAACCGGTGCTATTAAATGTTAACGATAAATTATCTGTAGTTTGAATTTGATAAGTTGGATTAATATTTAACTCAATCCACTCAAAATCATTGTATTCTGTATCTGAATATGTAAGTAAAAGATTTAAGTCAAAATTTTCAGGAGCTGAATCTGATATCTTAATTTCAAAAAAATCACTTACAATTATAGATTCGAGAGTATTTAAGGAACCAATACTTCCACCACTTTTAATTATTGCTGCATTATTATTATCAATTGATAGACTAATACTAAAATTTGTAAGAGCAGTTAAATAGTTAGTAAATTCAGGTATTATTTTAACAGTTTCTCCCGATTCAAATATACCATCTCCGTCTCCAATTTCTATAAATTCCAAATTAGTAATTCTTACGGATTTTGAATTTTGATTTGACAAAGTCTTAAATGCATTTATTCTACCGGAACCCAATAAATTTGTAAAACCGGTATTAATGTTATTTATATTGTCACAATTAACTCTTATTTGTTCACCTATTTGAAGTGAATTATAGTAAGGAAATTGATTAAATGTGAGACCGGCTAGCCCGGCAACTATAGGTGAAGAAAGTGAAGTTCCGCTGGTAGCATGATAAAACGGAGAATCCTGCCAAGTTGAAGTTACATTTACACCCGGTGCGGTTACATCTATTTTTATTCCGTAATTAGACCAACTTGCTTTTTGATCAACATAATTAGTACCTCCAACCGAAATAACACCATCATAACTTGCCGGATAAAATTTATCTTTTGAATTATCATTACCGGCTGCGGCAACTACAAGTGCTCCTTTTGCAATTGCATAATCAATAATTTCTTGAGCAAAATATGAATAATTGTAACCTCCCCAACTGCAATTTATTACATCTGCTCCATTATCTGCTGCATATTTCAATCCTTCATACCCGTAAGCAATTAATGCATTTCCAAGATCACTACGAAGATCATTCTGTGATGTTTTTACTGCCATTATTTTAGTTTTGTAACCAATAGAAGCTACTCCAATTTCATTATTAGTTACTGCACTTGCTAACCCGGCAACTAATGTACCGTGATCAGCTTTATCTTCTTTCGGATTATTATCCGGAGTACCATCTAATCCTCCAAAATCCCACCCGACATAATCATCAATAAATCCATTCCCATCATCATCAATTCCGTTGTTTTGTATTTCATTCGGATTGTGCCAAATATTAGCTTCCAAATCGGGATGTTCCCAATCAACACCGGTATCAATAATAGCTATAATCACATCTCCACTACCTGTATTAATATCCCAAGCTTGTTCAGCTTGAATAACCGGTAGATGCTGTAAAGTTCCGGCTAAATAAATCGAATCATTCGGAGTTAAAGTAACCTCATAAAGATAGTGGGGTTCAGCCCATTCAATTTCTTTTAATTTTGAAATTTCACTTGAAATAAAAACCGGATTAAAAGGAGAAGAAAAAAAGAATGTATGAATTTTATCTGATTTTCTAATCTTTTTAAAAATCTTACTTTGAGTATTACTTTTTTCTATTAACCCAAATTTCTTAATGTTAGATTTAGATAAAATTTCCTCTAAATTATTAGGTACATCTTTGAACTTTACAACAACCCTATCAGTAAAGTAATACGAACCGTTGTTATGCTCAATATTTGACTGGGCATAACTGGAAATTATAAGAAGAAAAAAACAAACTATTCTGTTAATATGTTTCATGTATTTTCCTAAAACGTTTTTATTTTGCAAGCTAATAAAATGTTGATTAAAATTCATGCAATAAAAAACCCTGCAAAAAGCAGGGTTTAGTAAAAAATATCTCTATGAATTTTTAGGCTTTTTCTAAAGCCTGCTTTAGATCATCAATAATATCATCAACATGTTCAATGCCAACCGAAAGACGAACTAGTCCGTCTGTAATTCCGGCTGATTCCCGGGCTTCTTTCCCCATTGTAAGATGTGTCATACTAGCCGGATGTTGAATTAACGTTTCCACTCCGCCAAGACTAACAGCAAGCTGACAAAATTTAACATTATTCATAACTACTTTACCGGCTTCCAAGCCACCTTTAAGTTCAAAAGAAATCATTCCGCCGGGGGCATCATGCTGCTTTTGTGCAACATCATAATTTGGAAACGACTTCAAACCGGGATATCTAACCCAATCAATTTTGGGATGTGATTCTAAGAAATCTGCAATTTTCATAGCGTTCTCTGAATGTTTTTTCATTCTTATAGCTAAGGTTTTTATTCCTCTATGAACTAAAAACGAATTAAACGGATCAATAACTCCGCCAATTTGATTTAATGTTTTTCTGAAATGAGAATATGTTTCTTTATCTTTAACAACAATAATACCCGCTACAACATCAGCATGTCCATTTAAGAATTTAGTCATACTATGCACTACTATATCAGCACCAAACTCAAATGGTCTTTGCAGAACAGGACTCATAAAAGTATTATCTACAACAACTTGAATATTATTCTTACGAGCCAGTTCTGAAACTAATTCTAAATCAGTAGTTTCTAAAGTCGGATTCCCGGGTGTTTCGATATAAATAATTTTTGTATTCGGTTTAATTGCTTCTTCAACCTTTTTAATATCGGAAGTATTGACAAAAGTGGTTGCAATATTAAAATTACTCATAACTGATGCAAGAAGAGTTGAGGTTGGTCCGTAAACGGATTTAGAACAAACAACATGATCACCGGCATGCAAAAGTGCTGCAAAGACAGTATGTATTGCAGCCATACCGCTTGCACAGCCAAGAGCTTTATAACCGCCTTCCAATGCTGCTACAGTATCTTCCATTGCTTCAACCGTAGGATTCTGCATTCTTGTATAAATATAGCCTTTTTGTTCACCTTTAAAGAGAGAACCTCCATGTTCGGCAGATTCAAACTTAAAAGTAGATGTTTGATAAATAGGCGGAACAACCGGTCCATGTTCATACTCACCAACACCTGCATGTACACATTTTGAAGCAATATCTAAATTTTTATTTTCACTCATTTTTATTCCAGTTAAATTAAGGGCTTTTCATCATCGCTATTATTCGAGTTCTTAGGAGTATCATCCTCGGCAACAACCCTGGCTACATCGGCAATAGAGTCACCTTCTTTAAGATTGATTAACTTAACACCTTGTGTTGCTCTTCCCATAACTCTTATTTTCTTTACACCTTGCCTGATAACCATTCCGCCATTAGTAATAATAACAAGTTCATCATTATCGCTTACTTCTTTCATTGAAATTAAGTTACCATTTTTTTCACCGGTTCTTACAGTTATAACACCTTTTCCGCCACGCTTCGTAATTCTGTAATCATCAATATTACTTCGTTTACCAAACCCTTTATCCGTAACAACTAATAAGGTAGTTGATGATCTTACAACAATAAGTCCAATAACAATATCATCCTTACCCAGTCTGATTCCGCGTACACCGGTTGCAGTTCTTCCCATTGGTCTTACATCTGTTTCTTTAAACCGTATTGCCATTCCCTTTCTAGTACCGATTATAATATCATTATTTCCATCAGTAAGTTTTACTTCAATTAATCTATCGCCTTTGGCTATATTTATTGCATTTATTCCACCACGGCGCACATTTGCATAAGCAGAAAGAACTGTTTTTTTGATAGTTCCATTTTGAGTAACCATAACAATATTTTTAGTATCAACAAATTCTTTTACAGTAACGAAAGCAGTAATTAATTCATCTTTTTCCTTCTCTACAAGGTTCTGTAAAGATCTTCCCCGGGCAGCTCTTCCGCCTTCCGGTATTTCATAGACTTTTTTCCAATAACATTTCCCTTTATCCGTAAAGAACATAATATAATGATGAGTTGAAGAAACAAACATATGTTCAATAAAGTCTTCATCTTTTGTTCCCGCACCGGTAACGCCTCTTCCTCCTCTGGCTTGTTTTCTGTAACCACTTACTGGGAAACGTTTTATAAATCCTGAATGAGAAATAGTTACCACTACTTCTTCTTCGGCTATTGTGTCTTCTAAAGAAAATTCTGTATAATCCTTAATAACTTCCGTTCTTCTTTCATCACCGTATCTATCTCTTAACGCAGTTAATTCATCTTTAATGATATTATTTCTTTTTCGCTCACTATCCAATATTCCCCTTAGTTTTTCAATAAGCTTAATAATTTCTTTATACTCATCTTCAATTTTCTTTCGTTCAAGACCAGTCAAACGCTGCAAACGCATATCCAGTATTGCTTTTGCTTGTATTTCACTTAATTTAAACTTCTTAATTAAGTTATTTCTGGCAGTTTCAACATCTTTAGATTTTTTAATTGTTTCAATAACTTCATCAATATTATCTAAAGCAATTATGTAGCCTTCTAAAATATGTGCCCTTCTTTCCGCAGCATCCAGTTCATATTTAGTCCTTCGGATTAGAACATCCATTCTATGAGCTAGAAAATGCTTCATTGTTTCTTTAAGAGTTAGGACTTTTGGAACACCATTAACCAATGCAAGCATAATAACACCAAAAGTTACTTGCATTTGAGTATGCTTAAATAATTGGTTAGTAATTACTTCCGGCTGAGAACCTCTTTTTGTTTCAATAACAATTCTCATTCCGTCTCTATCAGATTCATCTCTAATATTTGAGATATCCTGAATTTTACCATCACGTACTAAGTGAGCAATTTTTTCAATAAGATTTGCTTTATTTACTTGATAGGGCAATTCCGTAACAATAATATTTTCTCTATCATTTTTATGGGTTTCAACATTGACTCTTGCTCTAATAACAATTCTACCTCTTCCGGTTAGGTAAGCTGATTTTACACCTTCGTAGCCAAAAATTATTCCACCTGTTGGGAAATCGGGAGCAGTTACATATTCTAATAATTCTTCATCGGCAATTGCCGGTTTATCAATCATTGCAATTAATCCATCTATAACTTCGGTTAAGTTATGTGGTGGAATATTAGTTGCCATCCCGACAGCAATTCCGCTTGCACCGTTTAGAAGTAAACTCGGTAAATAAGATGGTAATACCGTCGGTTCTTGTAAAGACTCATCAAAATTGGATGTAAAATCCACAGTATTTTTATCAAGGTCTCTTAAAATTTCTTCCGAAATTCTGGCTAAACGTGCTTCTGTATAACGCATTGCCGCCGGAGAATCCCCATCTACAGAACCATAATTACCTTGTCCATCCACAAGCGGGTAACGAAGTGAAAAATCCTGCACCATTCTAACCATACTTTGATAAACAGCAGAATCACCGTGCGGATGGTACTTACCTAAAACTTCACCAACAATTCTTGCTGATTTTTTATATGGTCTGTTATAGGCTAAACCGAGTTCGTGCATTCCATATAAAACACGGCGATGCACTGGTTTTAAACCGTCTCTTACATCCGGCAAAGCTCTTGCAAC
The DNA here is from genome assembly GCA_024275455.1 of Bacteroidota bacterium. GTDB lineage: Bacteria > Bacteroidota > Ignavibacteria > Ignavibacteriales > Melioribacteraceae. The sequence continues at coordinate 10,488 of JAJRZB010000127.1, forward strand.
AATAACTGACATTGCATAATCTATATAAGAAGATTTCATTTCCTCTTCTAATGCAACCGGTAATACTTTCTCAAAAATTGTACTCATAATTATCTTCTTTTTAGTTAAAAATTATACGTCTAAATTTGCATATTTCGAGTGCTTTTCAATAAAAGCTCTTCTTGGTTCAACAACATCTCCCATAAGAGTTTCAAATATCTTATCTGCTGAAGCAGCACTTTCTAAATTCACTTGCAATATTGTTCTGGTTTCCGGATTCATGGTAGTTGACCAAAGTTGTTCGGGATTCATTTCACCAAGACCTTTGTATCTGGAAATTGTAACACCCTTAGGAATATTATCTTCATCTCCATTCGATTTTTTTACTCCTCCGCTTACTCTCATTCTATCTAATATTTTGTCCCTTTCATCATCATCATAAGCATAAATCTCTTCTTTGCCTTTTTTAATTTTATACAGTGGAGGTTGAGCAATATATATTCTCCCCGATGTTATTAAATCTTTCATTTGTCTGTAAAAGAACGTAAGCAATAAAGTTCTAATATGACTGCCGTCAACATCGGCATCTGTCATTATTATTATTTTACCGTATCTAATTTTCTCTGGGTTAAATTCCGCACCAATTCCGGCTCCAATTGCGGTTACCATGGTTTTTATTTCATCGTTGCCAAGCACTTTATTAATTTTTGCTTTTTCAACATTTAATATTTTACCTTTTATAGGAAGAATAGCTTGGAACCTTCTATCTCTTCCTTGTTTGGCAGAACCGCCAGCAGAATCTCCCTCAACAATATAAATTTCACAATGTTCAGGATCTTTAATCGAACAATCAGCTAATTTCCCCGGCAGGTGCATTGAATCAAGAGCACTTTTCCTTCTAACAAGATCTCTTGCTTTTCTTGCTGCTTCTCTTGCTTCGGCAGCTCTCAAACATTTATCAATTATCTTTTTTCCTATTGCAGGATTTTCTTCTAAAAAGTCAGCTAATTTTTCACCTACAATGGTTTCAACAATTGATTTTACCTCGCTGTTACCTAGCTTGGTTTTTGTTTGTCCTTCAAATTGAGGTTCCATAACCTTTACGGAAATAACCGCTGTTAAACCTTCTCTAAAATCATCACCGGTAAGTGTAATCTTTTTGTTCTCTTTTATGAGTTTATTTTTAGCAGCATACGAATTAAAAGTTCTTGTTAAAGCCGTTTTAAATCCGACTAGATGGCTACCGCCTTCGTGAGTATTTATATTGTTTACATAAGAACAGATATTATCTGAATAGGCATCACTGTATTCAAAAGCTATCTCTACCGGAGTATTATCCTTCTCACCTTCAATGTAAATTGGTTTATGGAATGTAGTTCTTGTTTCATCCAAATATTTTACAAATTCAATTATTCCGCCTTTGAAATGATAACTTGCTTCTTCATTTTCAATTTTATCTTTTATATTGATTGTAATATTTTTATTGAGGAATGCTAATTCTCTCATTCTTTCGGCAAGAATATCGAACTTAAATTTTGTGGTTTTAAAAATTGTATCATCGGGCATAAATGTTACCTTTGTTCCGGTATCATTTTTCTTCACCTTACCGATTTCTTTAACCGGACCTTTTGGTGCTCCTCTTTCGTATTCTTGAAAATAAATTTTTCCACCTCGTTTAACTTCAACTTTCATCCAGCTAGAAAGAGCATTTACAACCGAAACACCAACCCCATGCAATCCGCCGGAAACTTTGTAAGAACTTTTATCAAACTTTCCTCCTGCATGAAGAACAGTCATTACAACTTCCAAGGCAGATTTCTTCTCAACAGGATGAATATCAACAGGAATTCCTCTTCCATAATCTACTACTGTAACACTTCCATCTTCATTAATACAAATATCAATTCTATCGTTAAATCCTCCAAGGGCTTCGTCAATACTATTATCAACAACTTCATTAACAAGATGATGTAGGCCTCGAGAGCCGATATCTCCAATATACATTGCCGGTCTTTTTCTAACGGCTTCCAGACCTTTTAAAACATTTATGTTGCTTGCAGTATAATTTTTTTGAGCGGCTTCTTTTGTCACTTTATCTTCCTTTTAGTTTCTAAAATTTGAAAATTTTATGTTTACTATAATTTTTTGTTTAAAAAAATCATTTATTTTTTTAACTATTAAACTTTTTTTTTGGTACAATTCACTTCTTAAAACAGAATTATCAACTATTAAATACAAAACACCTTTAGTTACTCTTGATGGTTTAACAGTTTTACTTAATTCGGGGAAAATATTTTCAAATTCTTCAATTACATTATTTTCTTTAATTCTTTTTCTGAATTTTGAAAATGCTTTATCACCTTCTAAAATTTCCGTTAAACTTTTAAACTTATCAGGCATAAGCAACATTCCCATTTTCAACCGTTAAAAGAAGATCACCATCTCTTTTTGTTAAGCTTTCAAGTTTTGATAAATCTGTCATAGTAATAAATGCTTGTCCGATACTGCTTAAATAACTGCTTATCTTTTCTGCTCTATATGTATCTAATTCTCCAAAAATGTCATCCATTAAAAAAATCGGTTTTATTCCCAGTTTATCTAATAAATAGAAAAACTGACTAAACCTAAGAGCAATTTGAAATGTTTTATGCTGACCTTGCGAACCAAATTTTTTAAGTTCCAAATCATCAATATAGAATTCAAAATCATCTCTGTGGGGACCAATCAAATTTCTCGCTCTTCTTAATTCATCCTTTTTAATCTCTTCTAATTTTTCTTTAAAAATCCTCTCAACTTCATTATCATTATTAAATATTAAAGATTTATAATGGATTGCCGGATTTTCTTTTTTGTTCATTATTTGTTCATAGGGTTTCTTAATATATTCATTAAACTCTTTAACAAAATTTATTCTGTGCTTAATAACCTCCGTACCAATTTGTACAAGAGAACTTGTCCAAGCTTCCAACTGACCAAATAATTCAGGTGAATTATATTCCTTAATTTTTTAAAGAAGCGAAGATCTGTGGCGGAGAGTTCTACTATATTCCAATAAAAGTTTTAGGTATGTTGCACTTGATTGAGAAATAATAGAATCGACAAACCTCCTTCTTTCTGCCGGCGATCCTTGGGTTATTGCATGATCTGATTGAAGAAGAGCAACAACGGGAAACTTACCAATTAACGCAGATGCTTTATAAATCTGCTTATCATCTAAAAAAACATTTTTTTTATTTATTTCACGGCTAAAGAATATTCTGACTTTATTAGTCGCATATTCTGAAAAACTACCGTTTATTTCAAAAAAACTTTGGTCAAATTTTAAAGCTTCATTATCAGATGTTTGATTTAAACTTTTTGTAGTACAGAGATAATAAATTGATTCTAATAGTGTAGTTTTTCCTTGACCGTTACCGCCAATTATATAGTTAATATTCTTTGAAAATTCTAATTTTGTATTACTATGCAGTCTAAAATTTTTTAATTCAATAGAGTTCAAAACCATTTTAATTATTCAAACGAACCGGCATTAATAGCATCATTAATTCATAATTTTCTTTTTCTTCAGTAGGGAAAATTATTACTGCTTTTGTAGCTGAGTGCAGTTTAAAAATAATTCTTTTTTCAGAACTTAAATGACTTAAAACATCATTAACATAAGATGAATTAAACCCTATTTCTAATGGTTCACCGGTATATTTACAATTAATATTTTCAGTACCCGAAGCTCCCAGATCTAAATCTTCTGCTGATATTTCCAAATTATCTTCTTTAATATTAAATTTAACTCTTCTTGTGTTCGAAGTGGAAAAGAGCATCATACGCTTAATAACATCGTGCAATTCTTTCGTTTCCACTTCCAAAATAAATTCATTTTCCAGTGGAATAACACTTGAGTAATCAGGATATTTCTGTTTAATTAAACGTGAGATCAATTCATATTCATTAAGTTGAAAAGACATATGAGTTTTGCTTAAATATATTTTTACATCTTTTTCATCAAGAATTTTTAATAATACAGATACTGCTCTTTCAGGCAATATATATTGAACATCAACACCTATTTGAATTTTCTTATTCAATAAATTTACAAGTCTGTGTCCGTCTGTTGCAACAAATCTTAACCCTTCCTCCGAAAATTGAAATAACGTTCCCATCATTGCAGGACGCATTTCTTCTTTACTCATTGCAAAAGATGATTTTTCAAATGCAAATCTTAAATCGCTTCCGCTCATTGTTATTTCATTTAATTCTTCACTATCAATGTTTTCATTAGGGAAATCAGGAATTTCCGGAAATTCTTCATGATCTAAATAGCTTAAATTATAATGACCTTGATCGGTATTTAAATTTACTTTGCCATTCGATAAAATTTCAAACCTTATTGTGGTATCTTTAAGAGATCTAATTACATCGTGCAAAAGTTTAGCAGGAAGAAGAATTTTAAGGTTTTCTTCAGCTACAATTTTTAGAGATGATTTAAGAGAAATTTCCAAATCGGTAGCGTAAACAGTTAATAAACCATCTTTAATTTCAAATAGAAAGTTTTCTAAAACCGGCATTGGTGTTCTGCTTGGAACAGCCGGAATTATTTTTGAGAGCAATTTTTCTAACTCTTTACTGTTTACTTTAAATTCCATAAAATTCCTCTTTTTTAAAAAGTTTTTAATATAGTAATATACCAATTTTAGCCTAAATTAACAAAAATTTAGAACTGTTAAAGTAAGCAAATTGTTAAAGTAAGCAATAATATTTGGAATAGAGTTCAACAAAAACAAACAATAGCTTTATCAAAGCGTTAAAATTAAATGCGATCTAAAATGTTTAATAACAATCGGTTATATTTTAATTGTTGCTTACCGGAATAATTAATTAAATTATTTATTTATTTGTTTTTCCTTAACTTTGAGGTCTTTGTAAATAAAAGTAAGTACTAAAATGAAAAGAACATATCAACCAAGTAATAGAAAGCGTAAAAACAAGCACGGATTTAGAGCAAGAATGGCTTCTAAAAACGGTAGAAAAGTGCTTGCAAGAAGAAGAGCACGCGGGAGAAAAAAATTAACTGTTAGTGATGAATTTTAGTTTTGAAAACGTTTAGTCTTTCAAAAAATGAGAGAATAAAACTTAAAAGAGATTTTCAAAAGGTTTACTCAAAGGGGTATATTCTATATTCACCATATAACAAGATAAAAGTTAATTATTTTTGGGAAAGCAGCGTTAATGAAAGCAGAGTTAAAGCTGCTTTTGTAGTTTCTAAAAAGGCTGGAAATGCTGTTTGGAGAAACAGGGTTAAAAGATTGTTTAGGGAAGTTTACAGAACTAATAAAAACTTATTAACCGATCTTGTTACTTCTAAAAATTTATCACTATTGGTAATTTTCTCTCCTAATTCGTTCAATCAAAAACAGAATAAAAAAATAAACTTGGGTTTTATTAAACAAGATTTTATTGACTTGCTGCATAAGTTAAATAACAAGTTACAAAATGCGTAAAGTTTTCATTTTTATAATTAAGTTGTATCAAAAACTAATTTCGCCAATGTTTCCACCATCGTGCAGATTTTATCCAACATGTTCTCACTATGCCATCGATTCATTTAATAAGTACGGTGTTTTTAAAGGTGGAGCTAAAGCGGTTTGGCGTATTCTTAGATGCAACCCTTTTAATAAAGGCGGGCATGATCCTGCTTAGTTTAAATTTTATGTGGTAAAAGTTTATGGACAAACAATCAACTATTGCGTTTATTCTTATTGGAATTATTTTAGTTTTCTGGTTATATCTAAATACTCCTGAGCCTACAACCGTTCCCCCTCAAACACAAGATTCAACTATTGTTAGAGATAAAACTCCTAAGGAAACAGAAATTGAAAAACCTGTTACTGCAGAAACCAAAAAATTAGAAGAAAATATTTCTCAACCCTTTCAAAAAGAGATTCTTCCGGAAAAGATAATTACGGTAGAAACTGATTTAGCATTATTTGAACTTACTTCAAAAGGTGCACGATTAAGAAAATTTTTCCTTAAAAAATATAAAACATGGTATCATAATAAATTTGATTCCACTGATTTTTATAATACTCATGTACAATTAATTAACACCTCGAGAGAAGGTGGAGATTTTAACTTAGTTTTTGTAACAAAAGAAGGAAAATTAGTTAATACAAAATCTTTAGATTTCAATTTTGATAAAAACAAAGCCTATTATAAAATTACTAATGGTGATTCACTTATTTTTAATTGTAAATACGAAATAAGCGAAGGTAAAAGTATAACCAAACAATATGTTTTTTACGCAGATGATTATAACTCAAAGGTTGATATCATCCTTGAAAATATGGATGAAGTAATCAGCAGCTACAGATACGATTTGGAATGGGGAAACGGATTAAACTTTGTAGAAAAAAACTCTGTTGATGAAGCTAATTTTTCTAATGCTGCTGCCTATTCGGGAGATGAAAAAGTTATAATAGATGCTACTTCGGTTGATGAACCTGAAGAAAAAGTATTAAACGGTAAAATTGATTGGGTTGGTGTAAGAAACAAATATTTTACTGTTATTATTGCCCCGGAAAACCCAAGCAATGATGGCGGTGCAGATTTTAAAGGCGTACATGTAAAAACAGAATACGGTGATAGAGAATATTATTCGGCTAGTTTAAAAATTCCTTTTAACAATCAGAAATATCAGAAAGACAGTTTTAGATTATACATTGGTCCTTTGGAATATGATATTCTTAAATCCAAGGGTAAAAATTACCAAGCTATGTTTGAATTTGGCAGCTTCTTAGGATTAAAATTTATTACCCGTCCGATTTCCGAATATGTGCTATTACCATTATTTAAATTTCTTCATAGATATATTCCAAATTACGGCTGGGTGATAATTGTATTTTCATTCATTTTAAAATTTGCGCTGTATCCTTTAACACGGCAAAGCTATAAGTCAATGAAAAGGATGTCTCAGTTGCAGCCTAAAATAGCTGAGTTAAAAGAAAAGTATAAAGGCGACCAGCAAAAGATTCAGAAAGAAACCATGAAGTTGTATTCAACCTATGGTGTTAATCCCGCCGGGGGTTGTTTACCGATGTTATTGCAAATGCCAATTTTGTTTGCACTTTTCACATTTTTTAATGTCGCCATAGAAATCCGGCAAGAGCCATTTATTTTTTGGATAACAAATTTATCTGCCCCAGATGTTATTTATGAACTACCGTTTAATTTACCTTTATTTGGTATTAAAGCTATAACCGGTTTAGCTCCGCTGCTTGGTATTACAATGTTATTTCAACAGAAAATGTCAGTTAAAGACCCAAGTCAAAAAGCAATGGTTTATATAATGCCGTTTGTATTTACTTTTATGTTTATGGGATTTTCATCCGGGTTGAACCTATATTACTTTATGTTTAATTTGCTTTCAATAGGACAGCAGTATTACATAAACAAACAAAAAGGTGATGAACTTGTACCGGTTAAAAATCCTAAGAAAAAGGGCGGTTTTATGCAAAAAATGATGGAAGCAGCCGAGCAACAACAGAAAACACAAAAACAATCAGCCGGTAAAAGAAAAAAATAAATATTTAGCATAACGTTTTTTAATTAGCAATTATTTTACAAACTAAACTTTGATAAAATAAAAGTTGTTTAACCCACCTCTCTGTTGAGGATTTGCAAATTACTGTTAAGGGAATTGACCTACTTTTAATGCAAAATTAGGGTTAAATTTATTGCTCCTATTTTACAATTAAGTTTAGAGAACAAATAAGACCCAATGTTTAGGTTAAGAAATATATTTCCGATACTCCTTTTTTTATTAACTATTCCGCAAAATTATTTACCTCAAGAAATTCATAACTTCGAATTATATTTTAAGAAAAAACAACTCCCTTTCGGTTTGACTTTATTAGTTCCCAAAGAACAACCAACAGTAAGTTTAGTATTAAGCGGAGGCGGATCCAGAGCGTTAGCACACATAGGTGTTTTAGAAGCAATTGAAGAATTTGATATTCCCATCGATCAAATTGTTGGAACAAGTATGGGAAGTGTAATCGGAGGTTTATATTCCTTAGGCAATAATGTTTCCGAGCTTGATTCCATTATTAAATCTATTAAGTGGGATGAAATGTTTTCCCTAACCAGCTCTGATAGAAGAAATTTATTTGTTGATCAGAAAATCACTGAGGATAAAGCCCTCCTTACAATCAGATTAAATGGCTTTAAACCAATTGTTCCGCAATCAATAAATACCGGTAAAAAAATAGCTAATTTATTTACATCTTTATCTTTTAGTTCTCCAATAAATAATTTTAATTCATTTGACAATCTTTTATATAAATTCAGAGCAGTTGCTACAGATTTAATTACCGGAGAAAAAATAATTTTGGATAGCGGTTCAATTAGTGAAGCAATGCGCGCTAGTTCCAGTATATCATTTTTACTACCTCCGGTTCATAAAGATTCACTAATTTTAGTAGATGGCGGATTGATTGATAATTTACCGATTGCTTCCGCATTGCAATTACAACCCGATTTTATTATTGCTTCAGATGCTACAAGCGCATTAAGAAACAAAGAAGAACTAAATTATCCTTGGGAAATTGCTGATCAAATTGTTTCAATTCCCTCTAAAAAGGTTTGGGAAAAAAATAAAAAATTCGCAGATGTATTAATAACACATAATCTTAAAATAAGAAATAATAATTTTGAAGACATAAGCAAAACTATTGTTGCCGGTTATAATAACGCAGTTCCCAAATTATCAGGCATTAAGGAAAAAATCAGCAATTTATTTCTTAAAAAATTAAAGAAAAATGATTATGTATTTAGAAAAATAAGTTTACCTCTGAATGCAAATAGTTTAGATAGTATTATTTATAAGAAGTTTTTTACAAAGGACTCTATTAAAAAATCTGAAATATTATTTGCTTTATATCAACAATTTAGCTCCGGAAATTTTGAAAAAATTTCTGCAAAAGTTATTGCCGATTCAACAACAACCTATATAAAATCAAATTACAAATTAAATCCACTTATTACTTCAATAAATATTAAAGGAATCAAACTTTTCCAAATTGATTCAATCTATAATATTTTCACCCCACTTTATAATTATCCTTATAATCCAAAAAAGTTATTGCCTAAACTACTTGTATTGATAAAAAAGTATAGAAAGAAAGGAAACATTACATCAACAATAGATACTGTTAAATTCCATAAAAAGAATGGTGAACTAGTAATAACTGTTGATGAAGGAAAAATTAATGATATTGTTTTAGAAGGAAATAACCATACTTTGGACGCGGTTGTAAAACGGGAGTTCTCAACAATCCCCGGTGATTTTTTATTGAAGGAAGACTTAGATGAAGGTTTACAGAATTTGTCTTCAACAAATTTATTTAATAGTGTTAATGTAAATTTGATAAGTGATTCAACCGGTAAAAAAATAAAATTGAGCCTTGAAGAAAAACTGCCAAATGTTTTAAGACTCGGATTAAAAATTGATAATGAATACCATACCCAAACAGCTATAGATATAAGAAATGAAAATCTATTCGGAACAGGTTCGGAGTTAGGATTATCAATTGCCGGCGGTACAAGAAATATATCATATGTCTTAGAACATAAAACAAATCGTATTTTTAATACATATTTAACATATAAAGCCCAGGCTTTCTATAAATTTAGAGATATAAATATTTATGATTACGATGATAACCAAAATGAAAATAGATTTTCAAGATCTTTAGTTGGGGAATACAGCCAAATTTTCTACGGAGGATTTCTTGGAATTGGAGCACACTTAAAAAAACTCGGTACTGTTACTGCTGAAGGGAAATATCAAGTTGATGAGATTAAAGGAATTTCTTCTTTCCCGGAAGATAAATCTTACAAAGTAAATATTTCAAGTTTAAAAATTCGTTTGCAAATTGATTCTCAAAACAAATATCCTTATCCAACAAAGGGTATTCATATAAACACTTATTATGAAACCGCACAAAAAATATTAGGCGGAGATATCAGTTTTGCAAAATTTAGTTTTAATTACGAAAGTTATTTTACTTTTAATAACAGTCATACTATTAAACCCAGACTCATTTTTGGCTTTGCCGATGAAACATTACCTTTAAGCGAGCAATTCTCTTTTGGCGGACAACAAAACTTTTGGGGTTACAGGGATTATGAATTTAGAGGCAGACAAATTTTAATCGGATCTTTGGAATACAGATTTAAACTCCCTTTCAAAATTTATGTTGATACATATTTTAAAGTTCGGTATGATCTCGGTTCAACATGGATTAAACAGGAACAAATTAAATTTGAGGATCTGAAACATGGTATTGGCTTTTCATTATCTTTCGATACACCAATAGGTCCGGCTGAGTTTTCAATTGGCAGAAGTTTATTACTTGAAGAAACATCGCCAAAAACAATTATAAACCGCGGACCTTTATTCTTTTATTTTACAATTGGTTATTATTATTAAAAGAACTTCAGAAAAGATTTTATAACTCATTAAGATATTTTACCAAGTTTGCTTTTGTAAATTTGGGCAAATTATCTTCAAACTTAACAACTTCATTTTTATCCCATGCTTTTGTTTCTACATTTTGATAATTATGCTTGTCCAATAAAGCAAATCTTCTATCAGTTAAGGTTTTATTTTTATTAAAAATAAAAAAACAAATTATTATTGGAAAGTTCAGTTTTTTACTCCAATTTTCATAAGATTCAACGGCTCTCTTATTTACCCAAAAATCTTCTTTTGTTTTTCCTTTCCAATCCACCAAAAATTTTATTTCTGCGTGTTCGGCAACAATATCGGGCTTATCTTTTCCTTTTTCCCAAACTTTTTCATTGCGCCGATCTTTACCAAATTCTGTAAATTCAATACCCCATTGGTAAAATAGATTCTTGCCATGATACTCGGCTAAGTCATGCAGTTTATAATTTTTCCTAAATTCATCTTTGCTTTTTGCCGGCTTAAAATCTAACTTTTTCATTTTTATCAGATAAATATTTTGAAATATTTCTAATTATCTTTTCAAATTTGTCTGTGTTCATCAAAACCTGACTGCAAATATCTTTCAAATCTTCTTTAGTAACTCTATTAAAATCATCCTCTCGCGGAGTTACACAAAGCCCTGCTAAATCTACCGATGCCGGACTAATCAATAATTGTGTATCATCATTCGCAAAATATTGTTTTGGTCTATGTTTTTCTCTTAAATACAAAAACACTTTCCACTGACTATTATCAAAAAAAGTAAATATATTTATCATGGGTTCGGAAGCCAAACCCTGTTGAATTTTAATTACATTTAAAATGGTATTAAACAGATTAACCAGTTCGTTTTTATCTGAAGATTTAAAGAAAATAAATTTTGTAATGCTATGGTTTACAGAGTATATTTTTGTAATATTATTAGTGTAAACTTCTTCTCCATAATTCAGCAATAGCCCGTTATAAAAATTTTCAATTGGTGTGGATTTTTTTTGTCCCGCTTGAAAATGAAAATGATCAGGAGCAGAAGCGCCGCATTTTGGTCCGTTATAAAAAACAAAAAAATTATCTTTTAAATCAAAACTTAATTGTAACATATCCTTAAATGTACTATCTATTTTTTGCGGAATATGTTGAATATGTGAAATTGTTAAATGCTGCTTAAAAACCGGAAAAGGATTAATCAGAATTACATAATCATCTTGATATTTAATTCCCTTTTGTGTCTCCGGTAAATTATCTTTACATAAAAAACATACTCTATTTTCAATACTTTTTTTATCTACTTTAGCAGAGGTTGAAGTAATTCTTGAAGGATTAAACTGAATCTTAAATTTAAAATTGTCGAAATCAATATTTTTAATTTTAACACTATCTAAATTCCGGAAATTTTTTTCAACTAAACCCCAGTTTTCCTTCTGATGGGATAGTAAAGAATCAGCTTTATCTGAAAAGGTATTTGTTTCTCCGTAATTATTAAGTTCTTTATCTGATATAAATATATTTTTCACTGATTTTTTAGTAAAGTAATTATTAATATTTTTAAAATAATGTCGCACCGAAACAAGTATTTTACTCTTAGAAGACGGATGAAATATTTCGATGCATTTAAATTAAGAAAGTTCTAACCCAATAACCCCAAAGAGATGGTTTGGCAAAACACTGGGTTCGAAACAACAAACATTACTGTAGAAAACATAGAAATAATTTAGCTAGTAAAAAAATTCTTGTTACTTTTTTTTCTTGCTAAAACTTCTATTGTTCTGATTTTATCTTTGTAAAAATTATTGGCATTAACTTTCTCAATATCTAAAGCTGCATCGGAGTTTCCTTCCCAACGTCTGCACAAGTATATCGGTTGATAAATTCTACCAATTTGGTAATTACGGGAAATCTCCAAACCAACTGCGTAATCTTCTCCATAGCTTACATTAGGAATCTTAATTTTTCTAAGAATCGGTGTATAAAATGCACGAGGTGCACCAAGTCCGTTTATTCTTAAAGCGTTGTTTCGTCCGTTTTCGGGGGTCCATTCTTTATGATCTATTAGTCCTGGTGGAATTTCATTTAATTCAAAATCAGTTAATTTATAAGAACCAATTACCATCGCACATTTTTCTTTTTTAAATGTGTTAACTATAATTTGCAAAGTATTCTCATCAGCATAAATATCATCACTATCTAATTGAACTGAGAACCGTCCGCAATTTTCGTTCATAATTCCTTCGTTCCAACATCCGCCAATTTGTAAATCGGTTCTATCAGGAATAATATGAATAACCCGCTGATCTTTCTCTCCCCATTGTTTAATCACTTCAGTAGTTCCATCAGTTGAGTGATTGTCTACAATAATCAGATTAAAATTGAAATCCGTTTTCTGTTTTAGTACTGATTCTATTGCATCACCAATTGTTTTCGCTCTGTTTCTAACCGGAATAATTACTGATGCTTCAATATTAAATAGATTATTTTCTATATTTATATCAGAAAACGAAGGCTGTAAATAAGCTCCGATATTTTTTAAATGAATTGTTACAGCTTTTTCCATTTCCAACTGTACTTTTCTGTTTTTCGGATCAACATAATCAAACTGTTTTTCTCCCGACTTTCTTGTATCATCCTCTATTGCTGTGTATAAAAACTCAGGTATTCTAATTATTGGATAATCTTCTGAAACAAATAATCTTAGCAAATATAGTCCGGTAAACTCAAACCCTTCACTAAATTTTAAGGTAGCTTTTTTAATTGCTTCTTTTGTTAATAGAATTACCGGCCCAAAATTAAAATCATCTCTTAAACTGCCCAGTTGATATTCTATGACAGGATGTTTACTTTTCTCCCCATTTTTTATTTCAAAGTAATCTGAGTATACAATTCCTGCCCCGGTATTATTTGCAATATTTACAAAACGTTCTAGACTATATGCCCCAAATTCGATTTTAGTATCATTTGTAATAAACACAACAAATTCCGTGTCAATTTGTTCAGAAAGAGATTTGATATTTTCCGTGGAAAACATATTCTCAGTAATAATCAAATTACAATTATCAAATTTGTTTAATTCATTATGACTGACTATAGTTATTTTATTTTTCATTTTTATTTATTTTTTATTTACAAATTTATTAACTAATCGAAATTTAACGTTGTACCAATAAAAATTTGTCTTCCGGCTTCCGGTAAGCCCCATTGAGTGTAATATAATTTATCAAAAATATTATTAACTCTTATAAAAATATTAGCCTTTCCAAATGATAATACCGGAAACTTATAAGATAATTTTAAATTTACCAAGAGATAATCATTTAACTTTTTAAATCCGTCGGAACCATCTTTTATTCCATACTATTCACCGATATAGTTCAATTCAGAAGAAAACTCTAAGGCTTTTGATAAATTATAAAAAAGGTCACTGTTAAGAATAAATCTCGGTTTGTATTCTAAAGTATCCTCAAAAAATCCATTTGAATTTTGCGCAAAAGAATTTAAATACGAGAAATTAAAAATTATTTTTAAATTCTTAATTAAATTAAGTTGATTTGTGAATTCAACTCCATAATTTCTAATTTTATCTTTGTTAACTCTCTTAAATTTTATATCGGAAATTGTTGTTCTAACAATACCATCACTTATATAACTTAAAAAGAAATTGATCTTATTTATTGAAACTTCACCATAATAATTAAGTCCTAATTCAGATGAATAAGATACTTCGGATTTTAGATCTGGGTTTGGAACAAACTTACCGAGAGCACCCGAAAACATCTCTCTAAGTGTGGGAAACCTTGTTTTTCTTCCAATACTTAATTGAGCCGAAAATGACTGAGAGAAATTATATAACGCTGATAAATTTGCCCCAAGATCGAATATTGGATCTTTCGCCGGAAAAACTCCGGTTTGAGGAGTTGATTGTCCATCTAAACTTATACCAAATATGGTAAACAACCCTTTGGATAAATATTCATATTCTGTTCCAATACTAAAGGTACGCTGTGAATAATTAGTTTCATTCCATCCTGAGGATAAAAATTCTTCATTATGATATGAAGAAAGACCACTTGCTACAAATTTTATTAAAGAATTATTATCAATCACTGTGGAATATAGTATTCTGCCATAAAATGTAAGGTCATCATTCGTTCAATATCATCTATAAGCCTGTAATCAATCGATTGATACTGATCAATTTGCATATTAAACTTGGTTACAGAAAATGAATATGAAAGATTCGCCCCATCAGAAATACCATGTCTGCCATTCAGAATTATTGAGTTGTGCTGCCATTCGGGATATTTCCAAAATCTAGGCTTATTTACGTTAATTTCTGGTGGCACATTTTTCTGCGAACTTTTTGATGACATAGATAAAGAAATTTTCGAGTTATGTGAAAATTCATAACCGAATTTTGCAAAACCGCTTAATGATGTTAGCGAACTATTAATTCTGAGTTTTGTTGGATTCTCGGAGTTAGTAAACGAATTTGGTAAAGAAAATCCATCAGTAGAAAAATATGAAAATGATAATAAATAGTGTAACTTATCAACTTTATCTGACCAATATCCCGAATAATTTTGGAAATAATTCTCTCCCCCCATTACTTTTATTTGCTTGTTATTCGATTTACTATAAGACAAAGATGAAATGTCTACAACCCCCGAAATAGTATTTGCTCCGTATACTGTAGAGGGAATACCTTTGGTTATCTCGATATTTTCAATTGCATTTGATGGAAGTAAACTTAAGTCAATTCTATTATCCCACGGAATATTAAGAGGTACTCCGTCAAAAAACAAAGTTAATTGTCTCGAAGAAGAACCTCTAAAATAAATCTGACTTTCCCCTCTTGAATTATTTTGCACTTTAACAGAAGGGATTTGTTTTGATATTTCACTTAGGCTTACAGCATCAGAACTTTGAATTATTTCTTTTTCAATTTTAATAACCGGTTTAGGTTCTATTAAAATGCTGCTCTGTACTTTTACTTCGTCAAGTTTATATGTTTTTACAGAATCAACTTGAGGAAAAATACAGTAAGCGGTAAATAAATATATATACAAAAAATGGAGTTTGCTTAACAATAGACTTTTCTTTATTAAGTTAGATAAACTTTTAACAACTTTATACGAGAATAGTTTATACCATAAAATATTTATAAAAACAAAATATTAAAACGGAACAATAAGATATCATTCTTTTTTGTCTTTTACCAAAATCTTATTATTTTGGTCTGGCTTTCTAAAATAATATGTTCAATCGGATTTTACATTTCTTAAAAACATAAACGAAAGGAGTTATTAAATGAAAAAAATCATTTTTACTTTATTAGCAGTATTTATTTTGTTCAGCACATCATTTGCACAATTTGAAGCAAATAAATCTTATGCCGGTCCTGCAGTCGGGCTATCATTTTTAGGCTCTACATTATCATTTGGAGCAAATTATGAATATGGAATGAACATGAAGGATATTGGTATTGATGCTCCTGGACTTCTTGGCATTGGTGGAATAGTTAGATATTGGAGTTATAGTGAAGGATTTTGGAGTTATACTGATTTAGTAATAGCAGCTCAAGGAAATTATCATATTGTACTGGATAATAAAAAACTTGATCCTTATTTAGGATTAATAATTGGTTATGATATTGGTTCTTTTAATTGGGATGGTCCTTATGATAATTTATTTGATATAAGTTATGGCGGATTTATTTTTGGTGCATCTGCTGGTGTTAGATATTGGTTCTCGCCACAAATGGCTATAAATGCAAGACTTGGAACCGGATCAAACTTAGGATCAACATTAGACATAGGTGTAGATTTTAAATTCTAATACTTAATATTTTAGTATTATTTATTAAGGCGACATTCTAGATAGAGTGTCGCTTTTTTATTCCTATCAAAATCATTTCTAATATTGTTGCTATATTTACACATAAAATATTTATAAAATTCTCAGTTATTAAAAAAAACAATCGATTTAATATGCAAGAACCAAAAGTTAATGTAGCAATACTTTCTGATACTGAAGTTGAATTTATTTTATACGGTGAATATCGGTATAAAAGTTCTGATGTTCTTTTTAGCGGGAACGCCAAAGCTAAATTTGTTGACAATAAAATTCAGCTTTTTATAAATAACGAAATTTATGACCCGGTTAACGAGATATTATTGTCGCCCTCAGGTTCATCTTCAGATACCTTTTTACTGAAAAATGTAACTATTGGTTTGCAGTTCCATTGGGAACAGAAGCAGAATCAACGATTTACAGGCTCATTAAAAATAATTACTGAAAATAATAAATTAACAGTAATAAACGTTGTTCCTGTAGAACAATATTTAACCAGTGTTATCTCATCGGAAATGAGTGCAACAAGTTCAGTAGAGCTGCTTAAAGCTCATGCAATAATATCTCGCAGTTGGTTACTTGCACAAATGGAAAAAAGAAAATCAATTGATAAAACTCAAAACAAATATGTATCGGAAATTAGAACCGAAGATGAATTGATTAGATGGTACGACAGAGAAGATCATATTCTCTATGATGTTTGTGCTGATGACCATTGTCAGCGTTATCAAGGAATTACAAAAATTCATGCTCATAATGCTGAAGAGGCCGTAACCGAAACAACAGGTTTAACATTAATGTATAATAATCAAATTTGTGATGCAAGATTTTCAAAGTCTTGTGGAGGAATAACCGAAACTTTCGAAAATGTTTGGGAAGAAATTAAACACCCCTACTTACAAACTTTTGCCGACTATAAATTTGATCCTGACGGATATAGTACTAATCTAGTTAATGAAAATGACGCAATAAAATGGATAAGAAATTCTCCTCCTGCATTTTGCAATACTACCGATGAAAAAATACTAGACCAAGTTTTAAATAATTACGACAGAAAAACTAAAGATTTTTACAGGTGGAAAGTTGAATACACTCAAGAAGAAATAGCTAACTTAATTAATGAGAAAACCGGTTTTGATTTTGGAAATATTATAGACCTTATTCCTGTTCAACGAGGATATTCGGGAAGACTTATAAAATTACAAATAGTTGGCTCGAAAAAAACTCTTACAGTAGGGAAAGAGCTGGAAATAAGAAAAATTCTTTCAACCTCGCACCTTTACAGCTCTGCTTTTATTATAGAAAAAGAAAATATTAAGTACAACATTCCACAAAAGTTTATTCTAATTGGTGCCGGCTGGGGGCATGGGGTTGGACTTTGTCAAATTGGAGCAGCAGTTATGGGAGAAATTGGTTATCATTTTGATGAAATTTTGTTGCATTATTTTAGAGGAGCAGAAATTAAGAAGATTTATTAATTTCGTTTCTTACAATTTGCTAATATATCTAATAATTAGGTTTTAATGGTTTTTCTTAATCCGTCAATTTTACTTGGTTTACTTGCAGCTTCAATACCAATTTTAATTCACATTATAAATTTTAGGAAACTACATAAAGTAGAATTCAGTACACTAGCTTTTCTAAAGGAACTACAAAAATCCAAAATTAAAAAAATAAAAATTAAGCAATGGCTTCTGTTGCTTCTGCGTACATTAATTATAATATTTTTAGTTCTTGCTTTTGCGCGCCCTACTCTGGAAAGCACTTATTTTTCCACTGAAACGTCAACTGCAAAATCCAGCGCCGCATTTATAATTGATAATTCTTTCAGTATGTCACTTATTGGTGATGAAGGTTCTGTTTTTAATAAAAGCAAAACAGAAGCAAAAAAAATAATATCTCAAATGCAGAATGGTGATCAATTTTATTTTATTATCTCCGGTGATTCAATAAAAAAGACTACCGATAAAAAAACAGCAATAAGCATTATCGATAAAATTAAAATATCTTTTTTTACTGAGCCTTTAAATAAAAAGTTGGATAAAGCAAATTCAGAATTATTAGCATCGCAAAATATTAACAAAGAAATATTTCTGTTTTCTGATTTCCAAAAAAACACCTTAAATAAATCTTTATTGAAAGACTCTACTCGATTAGAAATATCAAATAAAATAAAACTTTACTCTTTTGACATGTCCATTAAGGAAACCAATAATTATTCGGTTTCCAATCTTAAATTAGAAAACTCAATTATTGAACTTAATAAGCAAATTACATTCAGCGTTTCTGTTAACAATTATTCTGTAAATAAAGTTGATAATATTGTTGCCTCTTTATTCGTTAATGATGAAAGAGTTGCACAGCAAACTGTTTCTCTTCTTCCAAACCAACAAAAAAAAGTTAAATTTGAAACTACGTTAAAAAGTACCGGGCTAGTTGAAGCTAAAGTAAAATTAGAAGATGATAGAATTCTGCAAGACAATCAATGTTATACTAGTTTTTATATTCCTGAAAAAATAAAAATATTAGTAATATATGACAATATTGCTGACATAAGATTTTTAAAAGCAGCCATTAATTCAATTTCAACACTAAATAGATTTAACACTAATTTTGTTAAATCAACTGATAATTATAATGTTGAATTATACGATGTAATATTTTTAATTAGTACAAACCAAACCGCAATAGGGAAAACAAGTAATTACATAAGCGCTGGTGGGAAAGCAGTAATTATTCCTTCAAATACATTGAAATCAAGTGATTTAAAAAATTTATATAATAAACTGAACTTCCCAATTGCAAAAAGTATTATTGAACTTCCCCCAAATGATAATAACTATGCGGAATTCAATTCCATTGATTTTAGTCATCCTATTCTTAACAATATTTTCACATCCCAAATAAAGAACAAAATTGAATCTCCAAAAATCTACAAGTACATTAAGCTAACCCCAAGTCAATCAACAAATAAAATTATTTCATTAAATGATAAAAGTATTTTTTTAGGTGAGTATAATTTAAGAAAGGGGAAAGTAATATTTTTTAATACTGCTATAAATTTAACATGGAGTAATTTTCCGTTAAAAGGAATTTTTGCTCCTCTGGTAAATAATATTATTCATTATCTGACTTCAAAAAAAGCATTTGTAAAGTCGTATAAAGTTGGCGATATTATTCCGCTAAATATAGAAAATATACTTTATCCCAAAATTGAAGTCAAACTCCCTATCGGTTTAGATAATATTAATGTTGAAGGTTTCAAAAATAAGATTTATAATTATAACTCAACCTTACAGCCCGGTAATTATAAATTCTATAGCAACAATAAGTTAATAATGTTTGCCAGTGTAAACACAGACCCGACTGAATCTGATTTATCGGGGATTGCTTCTCGAATCAAAAATCAAATATTTAAAAAGTATTACGAAGGCAATTTTATTAATATAAATCAAAAGGAAAATTATCTGGCAACAATTAAACAATCAAGATATGGAACTGAATTATGGAAACCGATCTTACTTATAGCATTCTTATTAGCTTTAATAGAGATGTTTGTTGCAAGAAATACGAAAAAAGATTTAATGACTTTGGACACAAAATAACTTATGATAGATACAAATCCCAAAATAATCGATAGAGCAATATTAGTAGCCGTTAAAACCAGAGATATCTCTCAAGAAAGATTAAAAGAACATCTTCTTGAATTGGAAATGCTTGCAGCTACAGCAGGAGCTGAAACAATATTAAAAATTGTTCAAGAAAGGCAACGCTTTGATTCTGCATACTTTATTGGCAAAGGCAAAGCAGAAGAAATTGCTGAGTTAGCCGAACTAAATGAAATTACGGTAGTAATATTTGATGAAGATTTAAATCCAACTCAAGTTAGAAATCTTGAAAAATTAATAAATAAGAAAATATTAGACCGTTCGGGATTAATACTTGATATCTTTGTATCACATGCGAAAACAAACCAAGCCAAAACACAAGTTGAATTGGCACAGCTTCAGTACATGCTGCCGAGATTAACAAGAGCTTGGACACATCTTTCCAAACAATACGGCGGAATCGGAACAAAAGGTCCCGGTGAGACACAAATTGAAACCGATAGAAGAATTATTAGAACAAGAATTGCTAAGCTAAAAGAAAAATTAAAAAAGATCGAGTCCCAACAAAAAACGAAAAGTCTTGGGCGAGAAAATTACATTAAAGCTACGTTAGTCGGTTATACCAACGCAGGTAAATCAACATTGCTTAACCTACTTACTGAAGCCGCTGTATATGCAGAAGACAAACTTTTTGCAACATTGGATTCAACAACAAGAGCACTTGAACTAACTCCAAAAAAGAAAATATTAATAACGGATACAGTTGGATTTATTAGAAAATTACCGCACCATTTAGTTGCTTCTTTTAAAACCACGTTAAACGTTGTGCTAGATGCTGATTTGATTATTCATGTTATTGATATTACCAATAAGTTTTACGAAGATCATATTCATGTTGTAGAGGAAACACTTGATAGCCTTGGATGTAAAAATAAACCTAAGATTCAAATTTTTAATAAAATTGATGCTTTAGAAGATAAAAATAAAATTGAGTACATTAAAAATCATTTCCCTAACAGTATAATTATTTCAGCCGAAAGAGGAATTAACATAAAAAGTTTAAAAGATATTTTTATTAAATTTTATGAGCAAAATTTTGTTGAAAATAAAATTAGAACGGATCATTCTCATTCTCATCTTGTTTCTAAAATTCATTCACTTGTAGAAGATATTGAAACCAACTATGATGACTTCGGAATTACTATAAAATATAGAACAACAAAACAAATTCATGAACAAATATTGAGATTACTCAATGACAGCAAGTAATTTACTAATTGACGGAAACAGTTTAACTCTTGAAAAAATTAACACTTTTATTGAAGAGGGTAGTAAAGTTAAGTTAACAAAAACTGCTGAATCAAACATCAAAAAGGCTAGAGCACTTGTAGATAAATGGGTAGAAAATGATGAAGTGATTTACGGTGTAACAACCGGGTTCGGTGAATTTGCAAATGTGAAAATATCTCAAAACAAAATTGAAGAACTTCAACGAAACTTAATTGTTAGTCACTCAGTTGGTGTTGGGGAATTGTTGCCACCATTTATAATTAAAACTATGATGTTGTTGAGAGTTAACGCTTTGGCAAAAGGTAATTCCGGTATAAGACTTGAAACATTAGAACTTTTAATTAAACTCATTAATAATAATATTATCCCGGCAATACCTTCACAAGGTTCTGTTGGCTCTAGTGGTGATTTAGCTCCTCTTTCCCATTTAGTTTTAGCTTTAATCGGCAAAGGTAAAGTTCAAGTATTTAAGAATATTACAAGTGATACTACTAAGTTTAACAAATTAGTTTCTGCAAAATCTGCATTAAATAAATTCCGTTTAAAACCTATAAAACTTGCAGCAAAAGAAGGCTTGGCCTTAATTAACGGCACACAAATGATGACAGCTTTTGCTTCTTACATTTGCATTCAAGCAAAAAATCTTTCAAAACTGGCTGATATAAGTGGAGCTTTATCCCATTAGGCTTTAAGAGGAACTGACAAAGCATTCGATTTGCGACTGCACAAATTGCGACCTTACAACGGCCAAATTTCAACTGCAAAAAATATGTTGGAGTTAATTAAAGATAGCGAAATACGAGACTCTCACTTAGAAGGTGATGAACGTGTTCAAGATTCTTATTCTTTAAGATGTGTTCCACAAATTCACGGAGCTTCTAAAGATGCAATTAATTATGTGTGTTCCAAGGTAGAAATTGAAATAAACTCTGTTACAGATAATCCGTTAATTGTCCCGAACGATGGTGACCATCTTGAAGGTGGTAATTTTCACGGTCAGCCGATGGCTTTGGCAATGGATTTTATGGCAATTGCACTTTCCGAACTTGCAAGTGTTTCGGAAAGAAGAACCGAAAGATTGGTTAATGGTCAACTTAGCAACTTACCTCGTTTTTTAACAAAGAAAGGTGGTCTGCATTCCGGATTAATGATTGCACAATACACAGCCGCATCTTTGGTTTCCGAGAATAAAACTTTATCTCATCCGGCAAGTGTTGATTCTATTCCTACTTCTGCGAATCAAGAAGATCATAACTCAATGGGTTCAATAGCTGCACGTAAGTGTTATCAAATATTAAAAAATGTACAAACTGTTATTGCCATTGAATTACTTAGTGCTGCACAAGGGATTGAATTTCTAAAACCGTTAAAATGCGGATTGGGAACTTCCGAAGCATATAAGCAAATAAGAAAAGTTGTTCCACCGCTTGAACAAGACAGAGAATTACATTTGGATATCCAGAAAGTTTTGGAAATTGTTAAAAATGGCAGTTTACTTGGAGGTGTTGAGAGAAAAGTGATGTTGAATTAATAGTATTGGTTTAGTATTATATTAAGTGCTCTCTAACCAACTCTTTTGCTCTTTCAACCAAATATTTATAAGCATTTTTCATTGAATCATCTTTAGAAATATTTTTCGTTTTTATTGTTTTAACATGTACAGCGCCAAGTTTCTTAATTTCCTCATATGATAAAGTTGAATCACCGCAAACAATTCCTAAAGGTTTATTCATTCTTTCACAACGACTCATTACGCCTTTAACAACCTTGCCTTGTAATGTCTGTTTATCAAGTAAACCCTCGCCGGTAATAATCAAATCACTTTGTGAAATATGATTATCAATATTCAGTAAATCCAAAATCGTATTTATTCCACTTTTTATTTTTGCGTTACAAAAAACAATCGCACCGGCTCCAACACCGCCGGCAGCACCGCTTCCCGCTATTTCCGAAACATCTTTTCCAAATGTATTTTCAACAATTTCCGAAAAGTTTTTAAGTCCGCTATCCAATTGTTCTATCTCATTTTTACTTGCTCCTTTTTGTCTTGCAAAAATATTGGCTGCTCCGTTTTCACCAAACAAAGGATTATTTACATCAGTTAGTACATTGACTTCGATATTTTCTAATGATATTGAGTTAGAATTATCTATGTGCTTAATTTTAGATAGACTTTCACCAATCGGTTGTAAAATGTTATTTTGTTCATCTTTAAACTTATAACCTAATGCCAATGCTATTCCAATTCCGGCATCATTTGTTGCACTGCCGCCAACGAACAAATAGATTTTTTTTGCTCCCTTTTTAATCGCGTCAACAATCATCTCTCCAGTTACGAGTGTTGTTGTTAACATTGGATTTTGTTCTTTCTTTTTAAGCAATTGCAAACCGGAAGCTAATGCCATTTCAATATAAGCCCTATCATTAAGGAAGCCGTAAAATGTTCTAATCTTTTTAAATAAGGGGTTTGTAACTTCTAGGTAAACCCTTTTAAAATTAAGTGAGTTTTCTAATGCTGCAAGTGAACCTTCTCCACCATCAGCAAGGGGAATTTTTGTAATTGTAGAATTAGTTAAATATTGTTTAGCACCTTCTTCGACAGCATTACAAACTTGTTTAGCTGTTAAGGAGCCTTTGAATTTGTCAGGAGCAATAAGAATATTCATATATTTTTTTTGTAAGACTAAGATCAGTCATTAACAATATTTCTGAAATGCTTAATTCTTTCTTTAACTGTTCTTTTTACATTAGAATATCTTTTCTCAATTTCTTTATCAATTTCTACTTCAGCAATATTAAGTAATTTTCTAATATGTTTTTTAGCCTTTTTATTTTTTAAAAATTCTTCTCGGAATTTAAAGTTTGTATGAATTCTTCCGGTGAAATGGCCAAAATTAAAATTATCTTTTTCAAAGTTCATAATTATATTCTCATATTTATTTTTTAATAAACCAATTAGTTACACCTTTAACGGCTTTTTCAACAAAATCTTCTTTCTTTAGTTTTTCTTGTTCATCTCGACTTACACTCTCAAATCCCACTGCAACAAAATATGTAGCTTTATCAAAAAAGTTATTTATTTTTTGATAGAACTCCAAAGATTGATGTAAATCAATAGTTGAAGCAATAATTCCATGATCAACTATATAACGCCAAAGAACAACACGAGCTAAAATTAAAGCATAAATTACTTCGCTGTTTTTTAATTTCTCATTTGCTCTTTCTCTGCCCAACTTTATAAAATGTTCTGCTGTTTTAGGGTCACTTGGGTCTGCATTCATAACCCATTCACCGAGTCGTCTGTACACATAATAAATACGTGCTCCAAGAATTGCATCATCAAGTTTACGGTAACCAACAGTACTGGGATTTGTTTTAATTTCTTTAATCCATTCTTTAGTTAGTGCTTCGGCATGGTCTTCTACTAAGAGGATGAATTTTTCGTATAACATTTTGCACCTCCACTTTTTGTTTATAAGAAGTACATCACAAATACAAAAATCCAATAATTTGTGTGAATGTTTTTAAGAACTAATCTTTAGTAACATCAAAATTAATATACGTTGACTTACTTTGTTTTGCAAGTTTATCAGTCACATTAAATATTAATTTATATTTTCCCGTTCCAAAAGTAGAATCAATTTCCACTTGAGCTTCAAGTTGTATATCTGAAAACTCCTCGCTACTTTCTTCCTCAACATTGTTTTCAAATATTGAAACGAGAGAATCTGAGTCCGGAGTAACTAAGTCAACATTATAACTCAGTTTAATTTGCCACTTACTATCTTTCTCATTTTGTGCAAATCCTTTTGCATTTATCGTAGCATTTACTTCCCAACTATCACCAATATTAAAAGCAAATGCTTCAGGATTAAACAATTCTAATTTGGGTTCATGTTTATTTTTGCAAGCTAAAAGGTTAAACAATAAAAATGAGGAAATTAAAAATTTTGTTTTCATAAAAATCGCTTTGGTTTGTAAAATTAAAATTATTTAAAATAGTAAAAGGATTAATCTTTTTGATTATAAAAATTACGCATAAATTTTTTCATTTTTTTTACATAATCTTTAACCTCATTAAAAACATTTTCGCTTAACATATTTTCTTTTGCGTAAATCATAATTGGTCTTACAGATTGTATTTTATTTCCGAATTTTTCCATCCATTTATGGCGAGGAAACATCCATAAGTGAAATCCATGTTCACTATCTTCGTTCTGAAATAAATAGACTTCTTCTATCTTCAAAACTTCACGCATTCCTTTACGAACTATTTTGACAAGGATTATAAATTCATTTGCTTCTTCGTCTGTAAATTCATCAATTGACTTTACTTTTCTTATTGGAGCAACAATAAAAAATCCTGGAATGGGAACTTCCCAATCTTGATTTATTGTAAACAGTTTTGTTGTGGTTATGTTTTCGTTTGGGAAAAGGACTTTATCATTCATTTTTATTGGTTGTTTATATATCTGGGGCAATAGATCGCCCCTTAGTCCCCTCCTTGTTAAAGGAGGGGAAATATTTTTTAATTGTTCTTTTTGAAGTCTTCCATAAATTGAACTAAATCTTCGACACCTTTTGTCGGGAATGCATTATAAATAGATGCGCGGATTCCACCAACAGAACGATGTCCTTTTAAACCGGAAAAATCCTTTGCTGCAGCTTCTGTAATAAATTTCTTTTCTAACTCCTCAGTTTGTAAGTTAAAAGTAACATTCATTAGTGAACGATCTTCTTTAGCGGCAGAGCCTTTATAATATCCATCGGAATTATCAATTGCATCATATAACATTTTTGCCTTTGTTTCATTTACTTTTTGCATTGCTTCCAAACCACCATTATTTAACAACCACTTATATACTAATCCCATAATATAAATAGTAAATGTTGGTGGAGTATTATACATTGAGCCTTTTTCGGCGTGCGTATTGTAATTAAGATAAGTGTGCAATGTTTCCGGTGAACGCTCAAGTAATGTTTTTTTTACAATCACAAGAGCCGCTCCGGCAGGTCCCATATTTTTCTGGGCACCGGCATAAATTATTCCATATTTATTTACATCAATCGGTTTACTTAAAATATCTGAAGAAGCATCGCAAACAAGTGGAACATCTCCTACTTCAGGTTCAGTTTTAAACTCAGTACCAAAGATTGTATTGTTCGAAGTAAAGTGTACATAAGACGCATCAGGGGTCAGGTTAAGTGCATCTTGTTTTGGAATATAGTTAAAATTTGAATCTTCCGATGTAGCCGCAACATTTACTTCGCCTACTCTCTTAGCTTCCTTAATTGCTTTTTTAGACCATGCACCTGTATTTATGTGATCTGCTTTATTATTAGGAGGCATAATATTTAGCGGAACCATAGAAAATTGAAGTGTCGCTCCTCCTTGTAAAAACATTACTGCATAATCATCACTCACATTAAGTAAAGCGCGTAAATCTTTTTCAGCATCAGCGATAATATTACCATAAGTTTTTGAACGGTGACTCATTTCCATAACGGATAAACCTTCACCTTTGTACGAATAAAAATCCTTTTGAGATTCAAGTAACACTTCTTCCGGCAATACTCCAGGACCGGCACTGAAATTATAAATTCTTTTTTCCATTTTAAATTTCCTTATAATAAGTAGTTTATTTAATATGTTTCAATTTGTTTTATATCTCTTGCTCTTAATCTTGTTTTTACTCATGCTTTTTAAAAAACAAAAAGAGATTAAGAGTATGATTAAGATTTTTCTGTATTATATTCAATCTCCGGTTCGTAAGTTCTATCAGAATTACTTTTGATTAATCCTACAAGCATTGAAACTATTTCTTTTAACATAATTTTACCGGGTTTAATTTCTTCAAAGGACAATATATTTTTAGCAACTAAAATATCAAGACCACCGGCACATTCTAATGCTGAACCTCTTGAAATATCAAAATATTTACATCTATCTTTGCTTGTAAATTTCCCGTTGCCCTCAGGAATATTCATAACAACTGAAGTTGATGCTCGGTCTAATTGTCCATGAACAGCATGTTTCTTTTCAACCCTTTCTAAAATATCATTTAGCCAAACAACAAATTCTAATGCTTTTTGATATACATGCAATTTTTCATGATCAAAATAATAACTTTGTTGGTTCATCTTTTCCTCTTTCTTAATCTTACTCATTCTCTTAATCTTACTCTTAGATAGTCTGAAAACAAGATTAAAATTACGAGTAAGAGTATGATTAAGAGTTTTTAAATTGTATGGACTACCAATCCGTCTCTTAACTTAGGTTCAAACCAAGTTGATTTAGGAGGCATTGTTTCTCCTGCATCTGAGATATTTATTAAATCATCTACTGAAACAGGATACATGGAAAATGCAACCTTAGCTTTTCCGCTATCAACTAATTTTTCTAATTCTTGAGTACCTCTAATTCCCCCAATAAAATCAACATTTGTATCGGTTCTAATATCTTCAACACCTAAAATCGGTTGAAGTAAATAATTCTGTAAAATACTTACATCCAAATTTCCACCAACATCTTCGGTCGTTTTTACATTTTCATTTGGTTTTAATAAATACCATTTGCCCGACAAATACATACCAATATTTCTTCTGCGTTCAGGTGATGGATTGTCGGTGTCTTCAACAGTAAAATTAACTTTTATTCTATTAAGAAAATCTTCTTCACTCATTCCCTTTAAATCGAAAACAACTCTGTGATAAGGCAGTATTTTTAACTGTTCTGCAGGGAACAACACAGCCAAGAAGTAATTATATTCTTCTTCTCCGGTGTGATTTGGATTGCTCTCCCTTTTAACAGCTCTTGCTCTACCGGCACTCGCTGCTCTGTGGTGTCCATCAGCAATATAAAGGTAATCTGATTTTCCTATTTCATCTATTATTATTAATTCATATTCTTTTGGAAGTATCCACATTTTATGAATTATTCTGTCTTCCGAGGTAAAATTATAAAGAGGTTCAGTATCATTCATAGTTTTATTAACAGCTTAATTAACTTTATCAATACCCTTGTAAGTTAAAAACACTGCACCTGTTTGTGCTGCTGTGGTAACTATATGATTTGTTCTGTCATCTTCTTTTACTTTTCTTGTTTTCTCATGCTTTTTAATTATATCGTTATCATAATCATCTACGGAAAAAGTAGCTGCAATTCCGACTTGTTTTTGCTCACCCATTGTTAAATGGTAAATATAAAAATTAGGTTCTTCGTCTTGTATCATTTGAGCTTCTTGTTTTAATCTTTCAAAATTTTCTTTTGCCTTTTCATAAACAATTTTATCGTAAGGATTTGTTTCCGGTGGAAGTTCAATTTCCGATCTTGTAACTCTTAAAAAATTGATCTTATTATCTTTTACAAGCTCTGCCGCTTCTTCCCTGTTAACAACATCATAAGGAACACTTGCAACTAAATGTGCAACTTCTTTTTCAGGTCTTACTGCTTTAAAGGGTCTGATAATTGCCATAACTATACTCCGGGAAATATTATATTAAATTAAACACTTGTTAAAATTTTTATTTACAAAAGTTATTTAATCATTTCTATCATTTGGGAAATTTCAGCCAAAGCTTCGTCGGCTAAGCCGTCAAAACCGATACTTTCAAAACGGATATTTCCTTTTTTATCGATAATAAATTTCGTCGGTATTCCCTGTACATTAAAATCTTTTACAACTGTGTTTTGGTCATCTAATAGAACAAGAAAAGGGTAATTATTTTTAGTAATAAATTCTTGAGCATTTTCTTTTTTATTTTCAACTCTTTCCCAAGTATTTATAAATAAAAACTGTACGTTTGGATTAGAGGAATATTTTTCTACTGCCCTTTTCATAACAGGGAACGACTGCAGACAAGGTCCGCACCAAGTTGCCCAAAAATCTACTATAATTGTTTTACCTTTAAAATCCGATAAACTTACATCTTTGCCGTTTAGATCTTTAAGAGTAAATTCCGGTGCCGGAATATTTTTTTCTTCTTCTTTTAATTTTTCTATCATTTTAGATTTAGATTCATTTTCAAAACTTTTCAAATAACTATCAAATTCTTTTTCACTTTTACCTAATTTAGTATAAGTTTCTTTTAACAATCCTTTCATTTCTTCTGTATAAGCTTTTTCACTCATAAATTTCTTTATTAAATTTTGCGCTTTTTCATTTTCCCCTGCATTGATAAGTGCCGATACATAACTTTGATTAATATCGCCATATTTACCTTTTGTATATTTAACCGCTTCTTCAAAAGCAGAAAGCGATTCGGTTTTATTACCGGATTCTTTTACAATATTACCGTATGTATCTAATACAAACCCTAATGAAGCTTCTCTTATATTCATCCACTCATCGTCCGACATATTTTGTGGTTTATTCGCTTCAGCATTTTCCAATTCTTTTCTTGCGGTTTCTACTCCTTTATTGGCATATTCCATCGCTTTATTAAGGTTACCCTTATTTCTAAACATCTCCCACGCAATTGTATTGTAAGATTGTGATGTTGCAAGGCTATTGTTTTTTTCTAAAAGGTCAGCTGCTTTTTCATAATCTTTTTTATCGGCTAACTGATTTATTAGGCTGGAAAGCATTTGTTTGCCCAATTGGGCTTCTTTATAATCATTTTTATAACTATTAAACAGTTCAAGTTTCTTGTCAAAATTGGTTTCACTTTTAAATTTATTAATAACTACATTAACCGGCTCCTTTTCACTGCAAGAAACAATTAATACTAAAATAATCATTGAAAACACTAAGTTCTTTATGCTCATTTTGACCTCAATTTAAAATATAGAATTATAAAATATAAATAATGTGCCGGTAAATGTATATATTAAGTAAATAATATTACCTTGATTCGTTAAATAATTTATTGCTATTTTTTACACACAAAATTTAATGTTTTTATATGACTGAAACTGATATAAAATATTTTACCCCCGAAGAAGCAAATAGAACACTTCCCTTAGTAAGGAAGATTGTTAAAGATATTCTGGATTATAGTTTTGAATTAAAAACTATAACTGATTCTACCGGAGGTGATATCTATGATAATCTTGAAGCTCAAAATTTAATTACTCAATTAAAAGGATTTATGGATGAGCTTGAGGAAATTGGATGTTATTATAAGGATTGGAATTTTTCAATCGGGTTAATTGATTTTCCTGCAATTATTGATGGAGAAGAAGTTTATCTTTGCTGGAAAAGTGATGAAGATAAGGTTTTACATTACCATGGTATTAACGAAGGGTTTAGTGGAAGAAAATTGATCCCTGAATACTATTTTGATATTGCTGAAATCTAGTTGGGATTTTTGTCATTTATTTTAATCTCTATCCCTCTTTTTCTTAATTCCTCTATTATTATTTCTCCGGGTATTGCTTTGTTTACTGATACAGCTCCTTTTGTTACTTTATTTTGAGCAGAAAGAATTGCCATAACTGATGCATGCCATCCTGTTAACCTTTGCATAGCTGTAAATCCGGTTTCTTCATCATAATAATCAATAAGTTCAATTTCGGTTTTTACATTTGTTTTATTTTTATTCCTTCTGCAAATATTTTAATAATGCCAAGATCTTTTATATCCCCGGTTGAAATTTTAGGCTCTAATAATGCATGATAGACTTTGCGAGGAATAATCTCAGTACCTTCAACAATTATCGGTTGTTCTTCAAACAAACCTAAATCCGAAAAAGCTTTAAATCTTTCCCAATGACCTGGATAACGGAGAGTCTTATTTTCTAAAACGTTAATCTTCCCCTGAAGAGAAAATGGTAAGGTTGAAAGTCCCCCTGAAGTTACCGCTGCTTCTAAAATTCCAATTGGTTCGGGAAATTCTAATTTTTCATATCCGCTAAAGCAAGGCACTTCAGTAACTTTCCCATCTCTTAAAAATAATGCGTTCCCGTAATATTCATTTGTTAATCCATTGATGTGAAATGAAAGTTCATAATTCCATGGAGGTTTTGGATTTTGCATTAATCCAGCTCCATAAGATTTTACCGAATCTAATTTATCATATTGTTCAAAAAGATACTGAATAAATGATATATTCATTCCCGGATCCATTCCACAGTCAGGAATGATTGATACGTCTTTTTCTAATGCTTTGGAGTTTAACTCAAGTTGTAATCTTACAACATCTGTGTTCCCTCCGAAGTCACAAAAATTAGCTTTAACTTCAATAGCAATTTTAGATAATTCCAGATTAAAATAATACGGCACACCACTAATAATTGAGTGTGTACCGTTTAATTCACTTTTTAGTTTTTCAGTATCCGCTACATCAATTTTAATAGGAATGCAAACTTTTGTTTTTGTTAATTTATTTACAAACTCTGCTGCATTTTTTGCTGCATCTAAATTATTATCAATCATTAAAACTTTCTTAGCACTTCCAAACTTTACCAAATCATATGCTGAAGCAGTTCCCTGCTTTCCAGAACCAATAATTGCATAGTTAAACATGTGATGAGCCTCTTAATAATTTAGAGCAAAAAAAATCCTCTCTATTATTTTATTTAGAGAGGATTAAAAAATTTATTCAGCTTCTTTAATAACATACGAATGAGTTATTTCAATAGATTTTTGCAGCATTGCTGTTACCCCGCAATAAACTGTTTGAGAAAGTTCTATTGCTCTTTCAACATCTTTCTCTTTAATATCAGTACCGTAAAAAACAAATTCAAGATGAATTTTAGTATAAACTTTGGGGTGGGTTTCGGTTTGCTCCGCTGTAATATTTATTTCAAAATCATCAAGAGCAACTCTTTTTTTCTGAAGTATAGCAGCTACATCTGCAGCGGTACAACCAGCTAAACTTAGCAACAACAGTTCTTTAGGTCTAATACCTGCATTACTACCGCCAAAATTTTCCGGTCCATCCATTGGCACCCAATGGTTTGAATCGGTTTTCCCAATAAAAGTAATTCCTTTAACTTGTTTTACTATTGCTTTATTAACTGCCATCTTTTTCTCCTATAATTTTCTTTTTATAATATTAAGATAATTGAATTGGATGAAAAATTCTTTTATTTGATTCAAAAAAAAATGATTTTGTCGGAAAGTTTACAATAAAAAATCTCCATATTATTAAATGCCCAACTTCTTTGGAGAAGTTGGGCATTATTAGAATTTTGAAAATTACCGGAATGGTTAGAACTTATTTACCAAGAGTTAACATGAAAACTTGCCCTAAAAACAGGGCAAGTAAAAGTAAGTAATTCAAGATGTTATTTAATATCTATAGTGTTCAGGTTTATAAGGACCTTCAACAGGAATTCCAAGATATTCGGATTGTTCCTTACTAAGTTTTGTAAGATGAACACCTAATTTTTCTAAATGTAGACGAGCAACTTCTTCATCTAAATGTTTTGGTAAACGATAAACATCTACCTTGTATTCTTTTGTCCAAAGCTCAATTTGCGCAAGTGTCTGGTTTGTAAACGAATTGCTCATTACAAAAGAAGGATGTCCGGTCGCATTTCCCAAATTAACTAATCTTCCTTCCGAAAGAAGAATAATTTAATGTCCATCCGGGAAAACATATTGATCAACTTGAGGTTTAATATTTATATGCTTAATACCGGGATAATTTTTAAGCTGTTCAACTTGAATTTCATTATCAAAATGTCCGATATTACAAACAATTGCACCATCTTTCATTTTTTCCATATGTTTAACGGTAATAATATCTTTGTTGCCCGTTGTTGTTACATATATATCACCAATTTCTAAATACTCTTCAACTGTTTTTACATCAAATCCTTCCATTGAAGCTTGGAGAGCACATATCGGATCTATTTCCGTTACATGAACTTTAGCCCCAAAACCTCTCATTGATTGAGCCGAGCCTTTCCCAACATCACCGTAACCGCAAACAACAACATGCTTGCCTGCCATCATAATATCCGTGGCTCGTTTAATTCCATCCGCAAGTGATTCTCTGCAGCCGTAAAGATTATCAAATTTAGATTTTGTTACTGAATCATTAACATTAATCGCCGGGAATAAGAGATTACCCGATTCCATCATTTGATAAAGACGGTGTACACCTGTTGTTGTTTCCTCGGAAACTCCGCGAACATGTTTCGCAATTTCGGACCATTTATTAGGGTTTACTTCATAATCAATTTTTAATCGTTTAAATAACTCTATTTCATCTTCAGCATCATATTCGGCATCTAATATAGAGGGGTTTTCTAAAGCTTCTGCACCTTTATGAATCATCATTGTTGCATCACCGCCGTCGTCAACTATGACATCAGGTCCGGTTCCATCCGGCCATGTTAATGCCATATCTGTACACCACCAGTATTATTCCAGTGTTTCACCTTTCCACGCAAATACAGGAATACCGGTCTTTGCAATTGCAGCTGCTGCATGATCTTGTGTTGAATAAATATTACAGCTAGCCCATCGTACATTGGCACCAAGTTCAACTAAAGTTTCAATTAATACAGCAGTTTGAATTGTCATGTGAAGTGAGCCCATAATTTTAGCCCCCTTCAGGGGTTTTGTTTCTCCGTATTTTTCACGAAGGGCCATTAGACCCGGCATCTCTTTTTCCGCAAGTACAATTTCTTTTCTTCCCCAGTCGGCTAAAGATATATCTTTAACTTTGTAGTAAAGCATTTCAACTTCATTTACTACTTCACTCATTATTTACCTTTTTTATGTTTTTGAAATTTCTTAACTAAGTCTAACTTTTCCCATGAAAAGTCTTTTCTGCCAAAATGTCCGTAAGAAGATGTATTTTGATAAATTGGTTTTAACAGATCAAGTCTTTTAATTATTCCCTTAGGAGTAAGATCAACCTCTTTTTTAATCATTTCCGAAATATCATTATCGCTAATTACTCCGGTTCCTTTAGTATCAACATAAACAGAAACCGGCTCGGCAACTCCAATTGCATAAGCTAACTGAACTAAGCATTCTTTTGCCAATTTTGCACCAACTACATTTTTGGCAATATATCTGGCAGCATATGTTGCACTTCTATCAACTTTAGAAGGGTCTTTCCCGGAAAAGCACCTCCACCATGCGGAGCCCAACCACCGTATGTATCAACAATTATTTTTCTTCCGGTTAAACCGCTATCCCCGTGTGGTCCTCCAATTTCAAATCTTCCCGTAGGATTAACATGATATTTAGTATTTTTATCTAACAGTTTAGCCGGAATAACTTTTTTAATTACATTTTTAATAACATCGGACTTGATTTTTTTCTGACTAACTTTAGAGCTATGTTGAGTAGAAATAACAACTGTATCAACTCTTACCGGTTTGTTATTCTCATCATATTCAACAGTAACCTGAGATTTTGCATCAGGTCTTAAATACGGCATTAACTTTTTATTTTTTTTACGAATATCGGCCAATTTTTTAACTAATTTATGTGCATAAACAATCGGCATAGGCATTAGTTCCGGTGTTTGATCACAAGCATAGCCGAACATTATTCCTTGATCTCCGGCACCTCCGGTATCAACCCCCATAGCTATATCAGGTGATTGCGAATGAATGGCATTTAAAACCGAACAAGATTCCGAATCAAATTTATATTCTGCTTCAGTGTATCCAATTTTTTTAACTGTTTTTCTCACTATGTCTTGAATATCTACATAAGCTGTAGTAGTAATTTCTCCGCCTATTAAAACCAATCCTGTTGTTACAAATGTTTCACAAGCAACTCTGGCTTTAGGGTCTTCTGATAGTATTGCATCCAAAACACCATCAGAAATTGCATCGGCAACTTTATCAGGATGACCTTCAGAAACCGATTCAGATGTAAAAAAGTAGGACATTTAAACCCCTTTTGTTATTTTTGTTTGACGTTTTTAATTAAATCAAAATATTAATCTTTAAAAGTTAGATAAAAACAATACCATTACAAAATAGTACCCCCTAAATTTCAGGATTTGAGTATAATGCATAGTAATAGAATTACAAATTTAATTCAAATTAAATATCCAATTATTCAGGCAGTAATGGTTTGGGTTTCGGGATGGAAATTAGCATCAGCCGTATCAAATAATGGCGGTTTTGGCTTAATTGGCTCAGGCTCCATGAAACCGGAATTACTTAGGGAACATATTCAAAAATGTTTTAAGGCAACTAATAAACCATTTGGTGTAAATTTACCTTTACTGCGTAAAGATGCTGACGAATTAGCTAAAGTTATAGTTGATGAAAAAGTAAAAATTGTTTTTACATCAGCCGGTCACCCGGGAAAATTTATAGACTTATTTAAAAAAAATAATATTATTGTTATTCATGTTGTCCCTTCTTTAAAATTTGCATTAAAAGCCGAAAGTGTCGGCTGTGATGCTGTTGTTGGTGAAGGAGTTGAAGCAGGCGGACATAACGGGCTTGATGAAATAACAACATTTTCTCTAATTCCTAAATTAGTTGATACTTTAAAAATTCCGGTTATTGCTGCCGGAGGAATTAGTGACGGTAGAGGTATGTTAGCTGCCTTTTCTCTCGGTGCAGAGGGAGTGCAAATTGGAACAAGGTTTGCTGTTACTCAAGAATCATCAGCTCATATCAATTATAAAAATGCAGTTATAAACGCTGCTGATAAAGATACACATCTAATTCTAAAGAAATTTGGAATGGCCCGGGTTATTAAAAATAAATTTAGCCAAGAGGTTTTTAACAAAGAATTAAATTGTGAAGAAGATGAAAAAATTAAATCTTTACTAAGCACAAAAAGAGAAATGAAAGGAATTTTTGAAGGTGACTTGGAGGAAGGAATGATAGAAGCAGGCCAGAGTAGTTGCCTGATAAATGATTTACCAAATGTTGAAACATTAATGAAACAATTAATAAAATCTTACAATGATGCTCTTTCAGGTATAGAGGCATTGTAAAAAAGAAAGGATAAAAAAATGTCTTATTATATAGAATTAAGATCATTACACGTACTATTTGCCGGAATGTGGATTATATTTTTTGCCGCAGATTTAATCCTAAGAAAGCAAATTGAAACATCAACAACCGAAGAAATAAAAAACAAGTTTATTTCACTTTATCTAAAATTTACAAATCTCTTTGGAATTGTTGGTTCCATTGGAATTGCGATTACCGGAATTTTCTTAGTTATGATGAGTTCAACGTTCGGTTTTTTTGATATGTCATCTGATCATTGGTTAGCAACAAAACAGATTTTATTTATAATAATATTGCTAAACACATTTTTTAGAATTATTCCGGCTTCTAAAAAACTTAGAAAATCAATAGAGGAAAACAATTTAGAGGCAACTGATAAACAATTTACACTAATTAAAAAAGTAAATATGCTAATTAATATTCTTGTAATACTAAATTTTATCTTTGCAATAACACATAGAATGTATTCTTAATATCTGACTTACTATTAGTAACAGAAAATGCTATCTTATGTGTTTTAAATTCAAAAAATAATACTTCTTTTTAATGAAAAAAGTTCTGCTTCTCGGTTCAACCGGCTCAATTGGAGTAAATACATTAGACGTAATTAGAAACTTCAAGGATAAATTTGAAGTTTTTGCTCTAACAGCTAATTCTAATATTAGATTATTAAGTGAGCAGATTGAAGAATTTAATCCCAAATTTGCCGTAATTAAAAACGAAGATAAATTTGATGATCTTAAAAATTTAGTTTCGGGTAATTGTAAAATTTTATCCGGTGAACAAGGTCTTATCGAAATAACAAAAAACGGTGATTATGATATTTTACTTTCTTCTTTGGTTGGTTTTGCAGGTTTAGCACCAACCATTGAAAGTATAAAACGAGGGAAAAGAATTGCTCTGGCAAACAAGGAAACATTGGTTGCAGCCGGTGCAATTGTAATGAATTTAGCTAAAAAATTTAATGCGGAAATTCTTCCGGTTGATTCTGAACACAGTGCTATTTTTCAATGCTTGGTTGGTGAAGATGTTAAAAATGTTGAGAAACTGATTATTACTGCTTCGGGCGGACCTTTCAGAACATTGACGTTAAATGATTTACATCAAGTTTCTGTTGAGCAGGCTTTAAATCATCCGAATTGGAATATGGGGAATAAAGTTACAATCGACTCGGCAACCATGATGAATAAAGGATTGGAGGTTATAGAAGCACATTGGCTATTTAATTTACCCAAAAGTAAAATCGATGTGGTTGTTCATCCGCAATCAATAGTACATTCAATGGTCGAATTTGTTGATGGTAATATTAAAGCTCAACTAAGTTTACCGGACATGAAATTGCCTATTCAATATGCACTTACATATCCCGAAAGGCTAAAAAGCAATTATGTTAATACTCATTTTCCGTCATTAAAAGAATTGTCTTTTTATGAACCAAATTTAGAAAAATTCAAATGCCTTCAATTAGCATTTGATGTTATGGAACAAGGAGGAACAGCGCCTTGTATACTTAATGCGGCAAACGAAATTGCCGTGGAAAAGTTTTTAAATAAACAAATTGGATTTACTCAAATTGCAAAGTTAATTGAAAATTCACTTAACGAAATCAATATAAATCCGATTGTTGATTTTGAAACCATTTTAGAATGTGATCGTCAAACAAGGGAGATTTCAAAAAGATTTAATTAATTGCTTTTTTCAAAAAAAAATTCATCATTTACAAATCTTTCTATTAATTACATATATATATTTTGTTAAATACTCATTTGTTTTTTTAAGGAGAAAATTAGATTGGTCGATTCAATAATATATTTTATAATAACAATTGCAATACTTGTTTTCGTTCATGAATTAGGGCATTTTCTGGCAGCAAGAATTTGTAAAATGCGTACCGATGCCTTTGCAATTGGTTTTGGAAAAAGATTGTTCGGTTGGAATCAAATAAACGGATTTACTTTTGGTGATTTGGATAAAGATATAGATTTACAAGGTCACACCGATTACAAAATATGTATGCTTCCTTTAGGCGGTTACGTAAAGATTGCCGGAATGGTTGACGAAAGTTTTGATACAAAATTTGCAAATCAAGAACCGAAGCCATACGAGTTTAGAGCAAAACCAACATACCAAAAATTATTCGTAATAACTGCCGGCGTTATGATGAATTTAACTCTTGCCATTTTAATTTTTTGGGGAGTTAATTATTTTCAAGGTAAGCAAATAATGAAAACAACATCAATTGGTGTTGTTGCTGATACAACTCTTGCTTATGAAGCAGGATTTAGAACCAATGACAAAATATTATCGGTGAATGGTAAGGAAGTAAATGATTGGGAAAGTTTATTAAGCACTTTATTAATTGAAAATCTTGGAAGCAATGTTAATGTTAAAGTTGAAAGAAATGGAAAAATAACCGAATTTACAGCACCCAAAGATATACTCGCTAAAGCATCTCAGGAATCTTCATTTTTTACACTTGGTGATATCAAACCAATGGTAAATAGTGTTGGAGAAGATACGCCGGCACTTAAAGCCGGAATACAGCCGGGAGATGTTTTTCTTGAAATTAACAATACTAAAACCGCAAATACTCAACAAGTAATTTCCCTTATTTCTACAAATAAGGAAGTTGAACTTCCTATAGTTTTACTTAGAAAGGAAGATACAATACGTACAACTGTTATTCCCGCAGAAAACGGAAGAATTGGTATTAGTATTGCTGATACTTTTACAGGTGAAGTTGAATATAAAGATTACGGATTAGGCGAATCCTTAATCAAAAGTATTTCCAATATAGGAGGGTATACCGCTTTAACGTTTAAAATGTTCGGCAATGTAATTAGAGGTGATGTAGCATTTGAAAGTTCGTTTGGCGGTCCGGTAAAAATAGCAAAATTTGCCGCAGACTCTGCCGATGCCGGTATTATTCCCTTTTTAATGTTTTTAGCTTTATTGAGTTTAAGTTTGGCAATTTTAAATATTATGCCTTTCCCGGTTTTAGACGGCGGTCATTTTGTTATCATATTAATTGAAGGAATTATACGAAGAGAAATTCCTATAAAATTAAAGCTTGCTATACAAAACCTAGGTTTCGTTATTTTACTTATGTTTATGGCATATATTATTTATACTGATATTGCAAGCTTGTAAATAAACAGATTGCAAGAGCAATCTGTTTTACATAAATAGTTCTTTA
>JAJRZB010000128.1 GCA_024275455.1 Bacteroidota bacterium
ACACCAAGTTGTTTGGGATGGCACAAATAGTAACGGAGTTAGAGTATCAAGCGGTATTTACATTTACAGATTCGAAGCGGTATCCCTTGAGAATAATGAAAGATTTGTTAAATCTGCAAAATTAATGCTTGTAAAATAAATAATTATTTAAAGTGTGGTGCCTTAATTGGTACTGTACTTTGTTAATTTTTAAAATATTTCTTTTCCGCACTGATTTATAGCATTTTAATTTCCAAAAACAAATTTCAACCCGTATACCAAAGCCTCTGAAGGACAAGTAAAATGTGTTCCATCCTTAAACTTAACAAACTTTACATCTAACCCGTTTAAATTATTCAAATTATCTACTAATAATTTTGTCGGCATTTGATAAAAGTTTTTATTCTCAAGTTCACCAACACTAATAAAAATTTTGTTATTAAACGAATGATTTTTAAGCTCATTAATTCGATCAAGAAATTTTTTAAGGTCATTTATCAAATACGGACTTCCGGCAATAAATGAATTAAAGACATCAGGTTTTTTAAGCAGAGTATTTACGGTAAACAACCCGCCAAGGGAATAACCGTTTAATATTCGGTTATCATTTGTTCTGTAGATTGAATCAATTAACGGAATTAATTCCTTTGTAAGAAAATTAAGATATTTGTCTGCTCCCCCGCTATTTTTAAATCGTGGAGTTTTTGTTATTGTATAATCTCTTTCTCTAAAATTTACTTCTTCATCACTCATCATTGTTCCATAAGCAGGGGCAACAATAAACATTTCGGGTATGGTTTTCCCGAACTGTAAATACCTAACAGCGCTGGTTGCAAGGTTAAAAGAAATATCTCCGTCCAATAAATAAAGTACCGGATATCTCTTATTTGAGTTTGGATTATAATTTTTAGGTAATCTTATGTAAACATAAAAAGTATCGTCAACTTCCGAAGAAACAATTTGTTTTATCTCGGTTCGCTTGGTGGTTATTACATCATACTTGGTCTTAGAAGAATTTATATTAGAAGGATTGCAAGAGCAAATCAGAATAAACGTAATTAATAAAATAACTGATAGAAATATTTTTTTCATAATTAATCCTTTTACCTTTCTTTGTTTCTGAAATATGGTTATCACCAAGTTAGTTTGTCAGCAACCCGACATAAGCATATTAAAATAATAAAACCAGCACTTAAAGTATCGCCTATCTGTCATTTTTAACGCTTCGAACACCGTAAATTTACTTCAAAAATTCTAAATAAAAAAATAGGAGCAAAAAAATGAAATCACAATTTTCTTTTACAAAAGCAATTGCAGCAGGAATAACCGGAACAATTATAATGACCCTTTTTACTTATATGGGTGGAATGATGAACATAAAAATGAATATTCCCGAAATGTTAGCCGGTGTGTTTGGCGGTAAATTATTTATAGGGTGGATAATGCATTTTATGATTGGAACAGTTTTAGCGTTAAATTACGGTTTAGTGTTTTATTCAAAATCAGATATTAATCCTTTTTGGTTAAGAGGTGCGGTCTTTGGAATCATTCCGTGGTTTATGGCTCAAGTTGTTGTTATGCCTATGATGAGCATGATGAATGGAATGACATATTCATCCGGACTTTTCTCCGGTTCGATTATGTTGGCTGCAGCGAGTTTGGTTGGACATTTAATTTACGGAGCTGTTGTGGGTGCTATTTACAAACCTGAACCCAGATTAGTAACTGCATAGTTTTATAAAGTTTATAATTAGCAAATATTTTTATAAATTGATTTCGACTAATCATACATTAAATACCAGTGAATTTAAATGAATACGAAGCCCCCGAAGAAAATTAAAATTGCAAGTTTTAGTGAACTTAAGGAAAAAGAACCAACTTACGGAATTGCACTAAATACCGATTTGGTAATTATCAAAAACAATACTGATGTTTCCGTTCTTTACGGACGCTGTTTACACAGAGGAGCTTTACTTTCCGATGGATATGTTTCCGGGGATAATTTAATATGCGGACTTCATTTTTGGGATTATAGAGTTGATACCGGTGTTAGCGAATATAATAATTCAGAAGTTTTAAAAAAGTTACCTCTTGGGTTGATAAAAATGAAGATGTCGTTTTAATTGATGAAAACGAAATAATTGAGTGGCAGAAAGATAATCCGCAGCCATATAATAGAAAAACTTATCAAGGGTTGTATGCAGATATTCACGGAACTCCCGAAGAACCGTATAATTCCTATATCCGTTCTTTATCTAAAAACGGATTGAAAAGTTGGGGGCATCATGGAAAAACTTCTTCAATGGGAGTTCCATTAACTGAATTACCAAGATGGGAAGATATTCAAATACTTACGGCTCAGCTTGCAACAAAGCCATTGTTAGATGATGCTCAGGTTAAAACCGGACTTGTTATTGGTCCGAATGCAAAAAAACCATTAAAGTTAAACATTCCAATTTTTGTTAGCGATATGAGTTTTGGTTCTCTTAGTGAAGAAGCAAAAATATCTCTGGCAAAAGGTGCAGAGCTTGCGGGAACAGGTATTTGCTCGGGTGAAGGGGGAATGCTTCCGGAAGAAAAAAATGAAAGCTCGAAATATTTTTACGAACTTGCTTCCGGTAAATTTAATTGGAGTTTGGATAAAGTAAAACAAGTTCATGCGTTTCATTTTAAAGCGGGACAAGGAGCTAAAACCGGAACAGGCGGTCATTTGCCCGGAAATAAAGTTACGGAAAAAATAGCATCGGTAAGAGGTCTTGAAGTTGGTGAACCGGCAATAAGTCCCTCTACATTTGATGATTTAACTACTGCTGAAGATTATAAAAAATTAGCCGGTGAAATTAGGGAAGTAACAGGCGGAATTCCAATCGGAATTAAAATGTCTGCTCAGCATATTGAAGAAGACATTGAGTTTGCACTTAAAGTGGGAGTTGATTATATAATTTTGGACGGAAGAGGCGGAGGAACCGGTGCTGCCCCGGATAT
The DNA here is from genome assembly GCA_024275455.1 of Bacteroidota bacterium. GTDB lineage: Bacteria > Bacteroidota > Ignavibacteria > Ignavibacteriales > Melioribacteraceae. The sequence continues at coordinate 2,965 of JAJRZB010000128.1, forward strand.
TTTTAAAAATAATATTTCCGTTCCTACAATTCCCGCATTGGCAATAGCAAGAAAATATTTGGATAATGCAAATGCAGAAGGTGTTACACTAATAATTACGGGTGGATTGCGAACCGAATCCGATTTTGTTAAAGCTTTGGCACTGGGAGCCGATGGAATAGCAATTGCTAATTCCGCATTGCAGGCTATCGGTTGTTTGGGTATGCGGGCATGTAACACAAATAATTGTCCGGTGGGAATTGCAAGTCAAAAAGAAAAGTTAAGGTCACGACTATTAATTAACCAATCGGCTAAACAGCTTGAGAATTTTCTAAATTCAACAACCGAGTTAATGAAGATATTGGCAAGAGCTTGCGGACATAATTCTTTATCGGAATTTAACAAGAATGATTTAACTACATTCAGAGAGGAAATGACAAAACTAACCGGAATAAAGTATGGAGGAGTTGTTAATTAACATATATGAAAAAAATAAAAAGTATTTCTCAATTTAAGTCCGATGAATTTTTAGAGACTCAAAAATCAATTCAAAAATACGCCGGCATACTTACCGAAATTAAAAGTAAATTATTACCTCATGAAAAAAATTCTGAAGAACATAGTTTAAAAATTTACTCTAAAGGATTAACAACCACGCCAATGCCAGTTAAAATCAATGAAGAAATTAAGGCTTTTGAAATAAATATTAACTTAGAAAACCATAAAGTAGAAATACTTTTAGGGAAGGAAAATAAAT
>JAJRZB010000129.1 GCA_024275455.1 Bacteroidota bacterium
AATCATCAGGTAGGTTGTCATCTTCTTTGTGGCAACTCAAGCATTGATTAGTAATCTGAGTGCTACTTTCTTCTTCAGCCAATATATAGAAGTTTAATGTAAAAAATATAAGTAGAATTAAAGTCGATTTCTTCATATTGCTTTTCCTATTCTAAATATCCAATAATTGTCATTACAACAATAAATAAAATTGCCAGTACACCAATTATAGTAGTTATCTGTAATTTTTTCTCACTCCTACTAAAAGGTAAGAAAGGGTACAGCATCCAGAGCAATCCAACTAATCCAAAACCTAATACACCTACTAATTCACCTTCCAGAAAAAGAATATGAGCAGGTAAAAGTTTAAGGGTTTGGAACATAAACATAAAATACCATTCAGGCTTAATACCTGAAGGTGCCGATGATAACGGATCTGCCTTGGGACCTAATTCCCACGGGAAATAGACTGCTAAAAATAACAAAATGTTAAAAACTATAAGCCAAAACAGCAGATCTTTCAATGCAAAATCGGGGAAAAATGGTATATATTTCTTTTTATCTTCTGGTAATTCAGTAAACTCTTTCGGTTCATGCATTCCCTGACGCTGAACAAAGAGAAGATGTAGAACAAGAAGTACAGTAGTTATTGCTGGTAATATTGCAACATGTATTCCAAAGAAACGAGATAGTGTAGCACCTGTAACATCTTCTCCACCTCTTAATATTACTTTAAGTGTTTCGCCAACAACTGGTACAACACCAACAATATCGGTTCCTACCTTTGTAGCAAAAAAAGCTAATTCATCCCATGGTAAAAGATATCCGCTAAAACCAAAACCCATGGCAAGCACCAAAAGAATAAACCCGGAAATCCATGTAAGTTCTCTAGGATTTTTAAAAGCCCTGCTGAAAAAAACACTAAACATATGAACAAAAGCAAATAAAACCATCAAATTTGCAGACCAGCTATGAATACTTCTTACCAGCCAACCAAATTTAACTTCGGTAATAATAAATCTTATACTTTCGTAAGCACTATCCTCTCCGGGTTTATAATATAATAGTAATAGAATACCCGACAATACCTGTATAATAAAAAGGAACAGGGTAATACCGCCAAGATAATACCATAAGGAGTGACGGTGAACAGGAACTTTTTTATGAGCAATAAATTCTTTAACTGGTGATAGGTCATATCTACTATCTAACCATTCTTCAATTTTATTATATACTTTTTTTATCATTATTAGCCCGGTTGAGTTATAACAATTTCGTCATTTATTATATTTACTTGGAATTCGCCAAGAGGTCTAGGTGGCGGACCCGAAATATTTCTCCCATGTAAATCGTAAATTCCATTATGGCATGCACAAAATATTTGCTTTGTATCTTTTTTATATTGAACAATGCAATCTAAGTTAGTACATGTAGCTTCAAGTGCTCTAAATTCACCATCCTCCGTCCGTACTATAATTGCAGGTTTCCTTCCAAATTTTACAATTTTCGAAGAGTCAGGCGAAAAATTTTCTACAGTACCAATTTTTAATGACTTAACTTTGGCTTCTGCAATTTTAGGTGGAACCAAGTATGAAAGTACAGGATAAAAAATTGCTCCTAAACTCCCCAGACTTCCAATTCCTAATAAAGTATTTATAAATTTTCTACGAGTTTGTGACATATTTTCCCTATTTGTAAATTATTGATTTGGTTTAACTTTGATTCTGCAAAAATTTTTAATAGTGAATCTATTGTTCTTCTATTTCGCCTTGCAATTGTTCAAGAGTTTCATTCTTCTTTTTTGAATAAAGCAGGGAAATAACTAATAGAACTATTCCTAACACAAGAAAAGTCAATATTCGTAATTCAGAACTTAATTCAGAAATTCCAAAAAGTATTGCATAACCCACGGAAAGCATAAGAGTAGATAACGCAAGCCATCTATATTTAATATTTTTTAACAGTACACTTAAAATATAATACAAAACAGCTACACCTATCCATGAAATTGTTACAAATCCTTCGGGTACCGAATTGTACAAGGAATATGGAAATATAAAAAAGGCACAAATCAGATAAGCATTCCTCATTCCTTCGGAATTTAAATTGAGTTGCTTTTTCTTCCAATTTAAAAACCTTGCACTTAAAAGAGCTACTATTCCAAAACTAATACTTATGTAAGTAACCTTACTGGCTAAAAACAAGAAAGAAAAGAATATTAAAAGATAAATTATAAAATTTGCTACAATAATTATTCTGGACCGAAACCAAACAGCTGTGCTTACAACTAACAAACTTTGCCAACCAAGAAGAATAAAATAGTCAGGTTTTTGAAACCCGGAAATTATACTAATACTTAGCAGCATATAGCCTAAAATCGAATAAAATAATGTAGCATATTTACTTTTTTCAATAGTCCAAGTTAAAATTGCACTGAGTAAGAATACAATAAAAGCAATAAAACTAAATAGTGATAGATTTTCTTTTGTTATTGCATAAGTTGAGATAATAAATAAACTTACAGCAAAAATTGAATTGATAGAAACCGAACTGATTTTTAGAAATTCTTCTTTTTCTTTATTTACTAATCCAAGTGTGTAAATTATAAAACTACCTAAAATAAAAAATACACTTATATTCGGTAAATTATTTCCAGTTCCACCGGTTAATAATAAAGGATTACCAACAAACCAAACAGAATAGGTGCTGTATGATAATATTATTCCAAAAAATAAAATTAGCTGCCATTTAAATCTTCTTACAACCCATACAATAACAATTGGTAAAAGCAAAGAACACAACATTGCAGCAGAGTAACTGCTAATAGTTAAAGTTGTAATAAAGCAAAACAAGATACTTAATGAAGCTAAAATAACAGATTCTTTTCTTAACGCGTACACTAAGGAAATTATACATACACCAAATAGTATAAGTACTTCAACTGTAATATTATTAATAAAAATATTACTGCTGAAATAAGATAACCGAAGGGTTGAAAAAAAAGAAGTATAAATGCAACACTTAGAATATAATTATCAATAAGTGATAACCACTTTTTACCAAAAATGTGAGCAGAAAAAAACAATGCCGAGAAAACATACCCTAACAAACTCGGAAAAAATCCCGGCATACTTTCAAATGAAGATGAAATTAAAAAGATTAAACCAACCGCAAAAATTAAAATTCCAATTCTTGCGAGCCAAAATTTACCTAGTTGAAGTTCTAAAGACTTATTAGGTTTTTCTTCCTTTTCTTTAAAACTTATAGCAACAGATTCAGATTCTTCACGATCATAATTTAATGACAGAAACTCTTCAATTTTCTGGATTCTTGCATCAAGTAAATTAATTGCCCTGTAAATGTCATCAGAACTATTCATAATTAACCCCATTTGAATATTCTAAATAGACCATTTCCTAACTTGCTATCGAATTTAAAATATTAATAAGGCATTTACAAAATATTAATTATGAAAAATTTTTCATAATTCAAAAAATACACTGCTATTTATTCAATAATTAATTAATATAAGAGGATTTTGAACTAAGAAGAGATAAAAAAAGGGAACCAACAAAAGCTGTTTGATTCCCTTAAAAGTTTACATATAAAATAGAAAAGTTACAATTTATACATCTTTTGTTCTTTTAACAGTTGATATAATAAAACCAATTACCATAAGAATAACACCTAACCAAACTAAATTTATAAATGGTTTCACACTTGCTTCTATTGAAAGAACTTCCTTTTTAACTTCAGCAGTTTTATTATTGTCACTTAAATTTTGCAATACTAAGTTTACTGCTCCACTTGCATCAAGATTTGTCATACTAACTGATAAATTTAAATCCTCTAAAGTAACTGCAAGAAAATTTCTTTTCCCATTTTCACTAACCATTTTAGGTTCAATATTTGTTATTTTTCCGTTTGCTTCAACACTTAATTTTGCACCGATTTCAAAATTGCCTCCACCCATCATTGCAGACATAGCGTCTTTAGGAAAATCAAATGCGACAAAAGTAATTTTCTTACCATTAAATTCTGTGCTATTACCTTTTTTCAGAGTTACATTAGTTCCTTCAGATTTTGAAGATTCTGATCCGTCTGAGTAAGCAACAGGTGTAACATAAAAATCTTTTGTAAAAGTTGTCCAAATATCAGGCTCTCTCATTAAGCTGTTATTCATGGAAGATACAAACATAACGGGAGAAATTGTTTTCTCAGTTTTACCTTTTTTAACTTTAACATCAAAAGCATATTTTTTACCGTTATCAATTGGTCTGTAACCAACAAAAGTAACATCATAACCAAATACATTAGCTTGTTCACCTCTTGGCAGATCTATGGATGTTTTTTCAGAAAAACCTCCTGTAGCAACTACACCTAATAAAAATAGAGCAACTCCGATATGGGCTACATAAGCACCAAGCTGTACAGCTTTTTTACGAGCAATCTTATATGCTATTTCAAAGTTTACTACAATAGTAAATATTGATGCAAAAGCAAGTAGTATCAACATAAACTCATAAAGCTTACCAATAAAAACAACCGCTGCTGTAAGAACAAACGTAATAACTAGCGGAGCAAGTAATTTTTTCCACAATTGTTCTGTTTTATTATATTTCCACCTTAAAAGAAGACTTAAACCGTTAAGTAATCCTATAATAATTGCAATGGGTAATTAAGTTCATCATAAAATCTAATTTCTACTGCTTGACCAAATATTGGTGCAGAAGTACCGGCAAGAACTATAATTGCAGAAGCTATTAAAGCCACTGCTCCGGTAAATAAAGCCAATTCTCTAGATAAGATACTTTCTTCAGCCTCAAAATCAGTATTTAACGTTTTCCATCTAAAAACAAAGCCTGTTGCTCCCAATAATAAAAATGTAAGCATAAAAATAACTAGTAATAAATAAACCAACATTCCCGGTTCTGCAAAAGAATGAACTGAAGAATCGCCGAGTATTCCGCTACGAGTTAGAAATGTACTATACAATACAAATATATAAGTAAGCATAGCAAGAATAAGATTTGTTTTTACAAATCTTCCTGCACCGCCTTTAGATTGTGTTTTTCTTTGAATTACTAAAGTATGAATTGACGCAACTCCAATAAGCCAAGGAATTAAACTTGAATTTTCCACGGGATCCCAGCCCCAATAACCACCCAAGCCTAAAATTCCATAAGCCCAATACCCACCTAACATTATTGCTAACCCTAAAACCATTGTTCCAGTTAGCATCCATGGGAAAGCTTGTTTAACCCAATCCTTATAATCATTTTTAATTAGTGCTGCCATTGCAAATGAAAAAGGAACTGCTGACATAGCAAAACCAACAAAAAGAACCGGAGGATGAATTTGCATCCAAAAGTTTTGCAGTAAGGGATTTAATCCTTTCCCATCAATAATAAATTGTTGAATTGATATACCGCTCGCAGCTAATTGGGCTTTTAATTCACCACCGATCTTTACAAAACTTTTCCCTGCTGCTGTATCTTCAAAAAGAAAACTTCTTATGAATGGTAAGGATAAATATTGACTATCTATATGTTTTAATTCAACAAAACTTGGATCCATCCAAATAAAATTAAACGGACTTTTTAATAACGGATTAACTAAAAATAAAAGAAAAGTAAGATTAAGGGTAAAAATCATCATTACCCGTGGTTCTAAATCTCCTCTTTTCGAAGTATAGTCTAAAAGTATTATTCCTATAATTGCTGTAAAAAATACCCAAAGCATAAAACTTCCTTCTTGTCCACCCCAAAAAGAAGATAGTAGAAGTCCGGTGGATAAATCATTTCCGCTATAATTAAATACATAATTATATTGGTATTGATGAGTTAAAACAGCGTGAGCTAATAATATACTAGCTAAAATTGACATTATAGCAGTAACATGATAACCAATTCTAGCTTTTACTAAAGTATTTTCATACCCCTTATAAGTAAAATAGTACATTGTTATCGAAAAAAGTCCGGCTAAAAACCCTATAGTAACCGCAATATTCCCCAGCATGCTGAACCGCCTTTCTAATTATGATTTGGAAGTTTCATTAAATGTTTCTTCATATTTAGAAGGACATTTAGTTAAAATATCATTTGCATGGAATGAACCGTCTTTATATTTACCGGTTACAACTACAGAAGTAGATGATTCAAAATTATTAGGTATTGTACCATTATAGATAACTTTCATTTCATTACCGAGATAGTCTTTCATATAAAAAGTAAATGTTTTTTTCTCGTTATCAAGATGGTAACTTTTTTCTTTAACCCAACTTCCGGTTGCTTTCATAGTTTTATTGGAAGAAATAACTTTACTAAAATTTTCTTCGTAAGAAATATTGGTTTGAGTAAAAAGATAGCCCATTATTCCCATGAAGACAATAATAATTATTCCGCCAAACATATATTTATTCTTCATTTTTTATCTCCTTTGTTTCTATTTCAATTTCTTTTAATCTTTTATCCAACATATTTAGATAAGTAAAAATTCCTAACCATATTGTTAAAACAATAAAAAGTACAATGTAAATAGAATTATCTTCTAAAAAAGTGAAAAAACTTTCCAAGTATTACCTCATAAATGATGTTTTGATAATTTATCTTTAATAATTATAGACTTATATCCCATTTTCCACATCCAATAATAAAACATTGTAAATGCTATTAATGATAAATAAAATATAATTTGCATAGTTCCGTTCATCTTAAAATCAACTACCGGTCCTAAATTGTCGTCATTCGAAGATCCGGGATGCAGACCGGTCATAATTCTTGGCATAATGAAGACAAAGAAAGGAACAGTTAAAAATGCAATAATAGAATAAACTGCAGAGAGTTTTGCTCGTTTATCTTCATTTTCTATGGCTGATCTTAAAGCAAAAAGCGAACCGTAAATTAATAGTAAAATAAATATGCTTGTTTCTCTCGGATCCCAATGCCAAAATGCCCCCCATGTAAACTTAGCCCAAATTGACCCAGTAATAGTTGCTAAAATTGTAAAAATCATACCTAACTGAAGTGCGGCATTTGATTTAGCATCGTCATCTAAATTTTGATTACGCAAATATTTAATGCCGTAAATCATTGCCATTAAAAATGCAATTACAGAAAGCCAAGCAGTCGGTACATGGAAAAAAATAATCTTTGCTTTTTCCTCAAGTCCGGGAATAAATGGAAACTCATACCAAGTAGACGGATGCGGAACAATCGGGAAAGAAATACCGGAAATAATGACCAATGTCATCAAAACAAAAAGTATAAATTTATAAATCATATAAATAGAAAATTCGTATTATTTTTTTTTATAATTGTAAATTTACTTAAATGAATTAATAGAAAAAAGGATAATCGAAATCTTATTTTAATTTGATATCTTCCTAATTTTTCACTGGTAAGATAAAGGATATGTTTTTCTTCTTCAAGGGCAAAAGGAGTAATAAAAAAACCTCCCGAAGGAGGTTTAACAAATTTTGGAATTAAGGTTTAACCCCTTCCTCCACCTCGTCTTTTCCCTTTGCCATGACCGTGTCCACCGTTTCCACCTCGTTCCATATCACTTTCAATTATTGCTTTATATTCATCTTCCGTCATATATTGAGGTGAATATGTAATTCCTTGGTTTTCCATGTTTTTTACAAAAGCTCTTAAATGATTTCTTGAACCTCTCATTAAGTTGTTATAAACCAAAGCAATATCCTCATTATCCACATTTTCATTTAATTGTTTTTCAAGGTCAAGAATATCTATCTCTTCAATGGCTCCACCAACTTTTAATGCCGCTTCAATCGATTCGCTGCCGGTTTCCGTTAGGCTATTATATAAATTCTGTAAGTTTTCGTTTTTAAATACACCAAAATCATCTGTCTGCATTGGGTCATCAAGACCATACCTGTCTAATAACATTTTTACTGCATCTGTATGTTTCTGCTCTGCTTTGGATATATTATTAAATACATTCAAATTCCATTTTTGATAAAGATTTATATACACATCACGGGCTAATTTTTCTTCTTCGCGCATAAATATTAGTCCTTCTTCTTCTGCAGAACTCAGATCTTCAACTGCTGTTGTTTCAATCACTTTCTCTAAATCATCTGAATAATTAAGAGTGTCCGATTCAGCAGGGGACGAACAAAATGTAAGTGCAACCGCTGAGAATAAAATAATTATATAATTTTTACTGACATATTTTTTAAGTAGTTTCATTTTCTACTCCTTATTTGTTAACGAAATTTTTGTTTCTCTCTACAGCCCAACAAGTATGCCAAAAGTTAAAACATCCTTTTTCGAAATATTTCAGTAGTTTTTTTTAACTTTAGAATATAATTTCGACTATCCGGTCGAATTTTTCGCCATTTTGGTCTCATAATCAAAAAGTAAAAAAAGTTTTTTTTATAACTTATTGCATTATAATATGTTAGCATGAATTTAATTTTTGGCATAAAATTTCTATTATAGAATTAAATTTTTTTGTAATCAATCTGAGGAATTAAAATGAAAAAAACTTTAACTATGTTAACTGTTTTCCTAATCAGTTTATTTTTTGCTTCAAACTTATCTGCACAAGATAGTTTGAAAGTTAAAAATCAAAATAGGATGAAAAATCAACAAAACAAGCAAGGAAAACATGGCTTTGGTTTTGTCGATTTAAATGGTGACGGCTATAATGATAATGCACCGGATCATGATGGAGATGGTATTCCAAATGGTTTAGACGAAGACTATCATGGTAATAAGAAAAGAGGCTTTGTAGATGAAGATGGAGATGGAATAAATGATAATGCTTTCCGTGGAAAAGGGAAAGGAAATAATTCTAATTTTGGATTCGGCAAAAACAATATGCATGGTCAAAAGTCAGGACAAATGCAAAGCGGCAGCGGACACGCAAAAGGGCCAAATGGAAGAGCTTCTAAAGGTGCTGGACGTAAATAAATAATTTGAAATTTTAATTAAAGAAAGAGTAAATACAAAATGAGTTATTCATCAGTAGTAAAAACTGTACGTATATTAATATTTTTTATACCTGTTATTTTAAGTGCCCAATGTAATTTTAGTATATCTACATCACAGGAGATTAATGACAATCCATTTCATTTTCCTGAGGCAGAGTCATCATTTATAAGTTCGTTTAATCTCGGTGTTGACCGAAAATTTGATTCTTTCGGGATTGGGTATTATAGCAATTATTCTAATTTTAGTAATTTACAGGATAGAAACTATTATTGGCATCAATGTGGTTTTTGGAACTCTACAGATAATGTAATGGTTGGGTTATATGCGGAACAAAGAATTAATAAGATTGATTACGAATATTTCGATTACTCAAATTATAATGCATATATAAAGCACAAAACTAAGCTAAAAGGTATAAATATTTATTCTCAAGGCTCGTTAACATTAACGGATTACAGTCAACTCACAGATTTAAATAATATTCTTGCTTCCTTAGGAACAAAATTTATAAAAAGTTTTGAAACAAAAACTACACTTATTAGCGGTGTAACTTTCAACTACAAAAATTATTACTCTACAAATTTAGATACAACTACACAATCTTTTGGAATGAGAAGATGGAGTAACATTGATGCAGTAGAAGCTTACACAACACAGTTAAATTATTTTGCAAGGATAGCGCAGTCAATTACACCAACTACAGGTTTGGCAGTACAATATTCAGGCAAGAATATTATAGGGGGAACTGCTAAATCTGTTAGAGAATTAGAGTACGCTTATGGAGACGAATCGGAATACTTTGATGATCCAATTAGTTATGAAGGATACACTTACCATGTACAATTAACTCAAATTCTCCCTTTAGAAATTATGTTTAGAGCTTCTTACTACTATAATTATAAGGAATATCCTTCTCAAGGAATTTATACTGATGAACTAACTGTTGATGAAAATATTGTGCGTCTTGATAAACAAAAGATTTTAAGTTTTTATTTAACAAAAGGAATTTCATTAGATAGTAAAAGTAATTATCTATTAAACCTTTCCTTAGGGTATCAATCAATTATTAATGAATCAAACAGTTATTGGTACGATTATAAGTCCAGCCAGTTAAATTTAGGGATCGATTTTCAATTTTAAAAGAAAAAATCATTATTTAATATATCCTAAAAATTATACGACTCATGAAAGAAAAAAAATATATTAATTGGCGAAGTTTTACAAGTCTTTATATTGCAATTTCATTTGTTATAATGGTAATCACCGGAATAATTTTATTTTTGGCTCCTCCCGGAAGAATTGCTCATTGGTCTTATTGGTCAATATTGGGTTTAACCAAAACAGAATGGCAGAACATCCATATTATTTTTACCTTTTTATTTATTATTGCCGGTAGTTTTCACATTTATTACAATTGGAAACCGTTAATACATTATCTGCAAAACAAGAAGCAAAATACATCTAGAATAAAAAGAGAACTAATACTTGCTTTGTTTTCAAGTATTTTAATTTTTATCTTAACATTAACTAATATTCCTCCGTTGGGAACAATTATAGATTTCGGTGAATATTTAACAGAATCTTGGGAAAATAAAAATAATACTCCGCCAATTCCTCATGCAGAAAGGTTAACATTGGCTGAATTTTCTGAAACTGTAAATATCTCTTTTAATAGAATTAATAAGAAATTAACTGATGCAAATATTGTGTTTTCTGATGATTTAACATTAGAGCAAATTGCTGAAAAGAATAATACTACTCCAAATAGTATTTATTCAATAATTAACGCAATTGATAGCAGTAAAATACCGATGATGAGAACAGGAAGCGGTTATGGAAGAAAAACAATAGAAGAAATTTGCAGTGATCTCAATATTAATGTTCAAGAAGGATTACTAAAATTAGAAAAAAAGAACATTTATGCAGATAGAACTGCCAGACTTAAAGATTTAGCAAATGAGTATAATATGCTTCCAATTGATATTTACAATTTTATAACCAGCAAATAAGTACATTCTAATTCCTCTGTTAAATTAGTGCAGGTATTTTGAAAAAAATAAATTTACAACCCAAAAGTTTAATTCTAATTTTTATTGCAGTAGCAACATTAATTATTACATCCGCCCTATTTGAACTTTATCAAAGTAAAAAAGAAATGTACGACTTAATGGCACAGCAATCCCATTCATTATTAGAATCCACTTTGGCTGCATCAAATAATGCTCTTCTTTCTTATGAAACCATTGACAAAGAGTTAAAAAACAGATTGCTAAACAATGCGAATATGATAAAGTTATTATATGAGCAGAAACAACTAAATAACAAAATTCTAAAAAAAATTGCTGATGAGAATAACATTTTTCGAATCAATATTTTTAATAAAAAAGGTATGAAATTATTTTCAAGTCATGTTCAAACACATAAAAATTTTAAAGAAAAAAAATCACCTCAAGAATTATTAAAACCAATTTTCAATGGATTAGTTGACACTCTATTCTTAGGAATAAAACAAGCTCGCTACAAAGACGAGTTCCGGTTTGCAGTTGCTGTAGCAGCTAAAAACAGAAGTGCTATTGTATTAAATATTGATGCTAAGGAGTTATTAAATTTTAGAAGAAAAATCGGTTTCGGCAGTTTATTAAAAAAAGTTACCCAAAGTGATAAAATAATCTATGCTGCATTACAGGACTCCAACAATATTCTGGCTGCTTCCGGTAAAGTGGAAAGTTTAGAAAGTCTCTCCGAATCTGCTTTTCTTTTTAATGCATTATCCGATTCAACATTTTCATGGCGAGTTATAGATAATGATTCCTTAGAAATATTTGAAGCTGTTCATCCGTTTGTTCATAATAACAGAGTCGTCGGACTCTTTAGGTTAGGTTTGTCACTTGATTCACTTAATACAATTAATCAAAGAATTGTTAGAAGAATTATTGTAATAGGAATTATTTTATTTATTCTCGGTTCATTACTTTTATCATATATCTTCACTCGTCAAAATTTTGATTTGCTAAAGAAAAGATTTAAAGTAGTTGAGGGGTATTCTAATAAAGTTATTCAAAATGTAAGTGACGCCGTTATTGTTTTAAACGAAAAAAATGAGATTAATATTTTTAATACAGCAGCCGGAAAGTTATTTGGAATAAATTCGGATTCTATTGAAAACGAGAAGCTGGAAAACCTTTTAATCAATAACACATGTCAAAAAATAGTTTCTCTACAAAATGGTTTAGAACAAGTTGAGTGCGTAATACAAAACCAAAAGAAGTATTTACTTTTTTCAAAAAGTACTTTTAACTTAGAAGATAATGTAACAAACACAATTTTAATAATTAGAGACCTAACAAATCAAAAATTAGTAGAGGAGCAACTTCAAAGGAAAGAAAGATTAGTGGCTATGGGAGAATTAGCTTCAGGAGTTGCTCATGAAATTAGAAATCCGTTAAATACAATCAGTACAATAACCCAGCAGTTAAATAAAGATTTTCAACCGAAAAATAATATAGAAGAATATTATTCTCTTTCTAACCTTGTGGCAAAAGAGATAAAAAGAATAAACGAAACCGTTAACAGTTTTTTACGATTTGCTAAACCGGAGAAAATTATTCTTAAAGAATTTTTACTTTCTGATCTTTTAAACCAAGTGGAAAAACAATGCAGACCGATGCTAAACGAAAAATCCATTGAATTTAAATTGGAAAAAAAATGGGATGGAAATGTTATTTGGGATAAAAACCAAATGTTGCAAGTACTATTAAATTTAATACAAAATTCATTTGATTCAATTGAGAACTGCGGAAAAATATTACTTAAAGTAGAATTAGAAAATAATAATAATAATATTAAGTTAATAATTAAAGATACAGGCAGCGGAATACCGGAACATATTAAAAATAAAATTTTTAATTTATACTTTACTACTAAAGCAAAAGGGACAGGCATAGGATTAAGCATGGTACAGAGAATAATAATGGAACATGGCGGAACAATAGATGTTGATAGTGAAAAAGAAAAAGGATCAACTTTTACAATAATATTACCAATTAAATAAATCATATTTTTATTCGTGCATTCGTAGCAAAAAAAGATAAGTATTATGAAAAAATTATCAATATTAATTATAGACGACGAAGAATCTCAACTTTTATCGTTAAAAAGTTTTCTCTCAAGAAGAGATTATCAAGTTTCAACCGCTCCAAATGGAAAAGCCGGATTTGAGTTGTTAAATACTAAGTTAATTGATGTAGTTTTAACAGATTATCGTATGCCGGAATGGGATGGATTTACCGTACTAAAAAAAGTAAAGGAATTTAATCCGGAAATTGATGTAGTTGTAATGACTGCTTACGGAAGCATTGAAGATGCAGTAGGAATAATGAAAGCCGGAGCATATGATTATTTATCAAAGCCAATAGATTTGGATGAATTAGAAAATCTACTTGAACGTTTAAGAGAAAAAAGATTCCTTGTTTCAGAGAATAAACTTCTTAAAGAGCAACTTAAAGAAAAATTTAGATTCGATACTATAATCTCCGAAAGCGGAGCAATGGAAGAAGTGCTTAATACTGCCGGGAGGGTGGCGAGTAGCAAAGCATCGGTATTAGTACGTGGGGAAAGTGGGACAGGGAAAGAATTAATTGCAAAAGCAATTCACTTTGCAAGCCCCAGAAAAGATAAACCGTTTGTAACTGTTAATATTTCATCTCTAACCGAAAGCTTATTAGAAAGCGAGTTGTTCGGACACGAAAAAGGTGCATTTACCGGGGCTACGAATCAAAGAATCGGGAGATTTGAAGAAGCCGATGGCGGAACATTATTTATTGATGAAGTGGGCGACATTCCATTGCAAGCTCAAGTAAAACTATTGCGCGCAATTCAATTTGGTGAAATACAGAGATTTGGAGGCAACACAACTATAAAAGTTGATGTACGAATTATTGCAGCTACACATAGAGATCTTGAAGCAATGATTAAAACAAATGAATTTAGAGAAGACTTGTTTTACAGACTAAATGTTGTATGCATTCATATTCCTCCTTTGAGAAAAAGAAAAAGTGATATTTCAATTTTAGTAAACCATTTTATTAAAAAACATTCGGAAATTAATCAGAAAGAAGTAAACTCTATTACATCCGAGGCAATGGATCAATTAATGAAATATGATTTCCCTGGGAATGTAAGAGAACTTGAAAATATTGTTGAGCGAGCAGTTGTATTATGCAGAGACAATGTTATTTCACAATCCGATTTACCTAACCAAATAGGTAAAGTTTCAGAAAAAAAGATATTCGATCCAACTGATTTGGAAGACGGATATGAGACCAAAGTAAAATCATTTGAAAAAGAAATTATTACAGAAGCTTTAAGTCGTACAAACGGAAACAAAAGTGCTGCAGCTCGTTTGCTGAAAATTACGGAACGTCATTTACGCTCAAGAATAGATATTTTAGGACTTAGAAATGATTTAAAATAAAAAAGAGGAACACTATGTTGTTCCTCTTTTTTATTTTTTCACGAGTTTGAAGGAGAGATTAATTTCTTCCGCCTCTTCTTGAGCTTCCTTTAGGACCACTGCCATCACAAACTCCGCTTCCGGATCCGGCACCATTCATTTTTCCGTATCCTGTACCATCTTGTGGTCTTACTCCACTTCCTGAACCGTCTTTTAATCCATAACCTTTACCGTTTCCCATACCTTGGTTTTCAGTACCAAAGTTATCACAAATACCATCACCATCAGCATCAACCCAATTAATACCTTGACCGGTTGTTCCCTGCAATGTTTGAGCCTTAACTAGTTTTCTACTTTGTGTGGTTTGTTCTTGGGCAAAAGCTGTTGTTGAAAAAACTGATAATAAAACTAAAATTACTGATAAATTAATTAAACGTTTCATTTTGTAACTCCTTATGTTTTGTGAATAGTGTGTTATGCCTTCCTACTATGAAAATTGTGTGCCAAAAGAAAAAAGTTTAAAAACAGCAAGTTTTGTAAGTTTTAGAATTGTTGTGATAAATAACTTCTACATGAAGGTCGAGTTGTTCGACGCTGATGTCGAACAGTTACTTAAGTATAAAATTTAGATATGAAATTGAAAATTGCATGACAAAAAAAAAGGAGCTGCAGTAAGCTCCTTTTTAAACTAACATTTAGAATTAAATTAAAATCGCAATCCCAAAGTGAAATGTTGAGTATTATCTAACACTCCAAAATCTTGGTAAGCGTAATCAAAATAAAAACCAAGTCCTGGAGCGAAATTATATTTAATACCAACTCCTAAAGTAAGTCCTTCTTCTGCATTATCTAGAAATAATGATTTATATCCGCCGCGCAATGCTATCAAATCATAAAGTACATATTCCATACCGATATTCAGTGATTCATTATTGTCGTTGGGATGTAAAGCATCAATACCAATCATTAGTAAGTGATCTTTTGTATCAATAATATTAGCAGCTAAACCAATTCTAAATAGTAATGGAAGTGGAAACGGATCTGTTTTTAAGCTTGCAAGTATCTGGTCATTATTACCATCAATCTGTCTGTCAATATCATATAGAACTAAAAGATCTTTTCCGCTTAAATTCATTTCATTTCCAAAATTAGAGATTGAAGCACCAATCCTAATACCCATAATATCCGAGTAATAAAGTACACCTAAATCAAAGGCAACAGATGTAGCTGATGAATTCCATATTGATTGTTCGATATACTTTGCTGTTCCACCAATAGAAAATTTATCAGTCAAATTATATGCATAGGATAATGCTAAGGCCATATCTTTTGCACTAAACATTTGACCTGTTCCATCCTGTTCTGCCAGATTAGTAATTTCCATTTCACCATAATCCAAGTATGTAACACTTAAACCAAAAGTACCCATACCACCTAAATTTATAGCTGCACCCGACCAATTATAATTAATATCAGCAAACCAATTTGAATATGCAAACATTGCTTCACTACCCTCAATTCTTGCAACCCCTGCCGGATTCCAATAAAGTGCACTCACATCATTAGCTGTTGCAGAAAATGCACCACCCATTGAAATTGGGCGAGCTCCAATTGCAATATTAAGAAATGGAGCTGCAGTAGACCCTACGTTTGATTGTGCAAATAAACAACCAAAAGAAATTAAATAAAATACTATAATTTTTTTCATCTTCTTTATCTCCACTATTTGATGAGTGCAAATTTATCAATTTTAGTACCTATATTAGGAGCTTCAACCACATAAACATAAACCCCAAAGGCAACATCCAGATTCTCTTCCGTTCTTAAATTCCAAAATACATCTCCAACAAATAAGTCATCTTGGTAAAGTGTTTTAACCAATTCACCTCTTACCGTAAAAATCTGAATTTTGGAACCCGGAGGAACATATGTAAATCTAATTTCCCTCTCGCCCCTACCGCTGGTCTGTGTACTTAAAAGTCTTGCCTCTGCAGAGTGTGTAACAACGTAGGGGTTTGGAACGACTTTAATTTTATCAAGTCCCACTTTTGCCAAATCATTATCCAGTTCTGCTCCTTTAACCGTAAATGTAAACTCATCACTACTATTGAATTGTTTGTAGAGAGTAAACATAAATTTGCCTGTATTCGGCAAAGGAATATCTACCTCACTATATCTAAAAATAAAATTCCAAGTTCTTAAATATTGTCCATCAACAATTTCTTTTAACCAAATATTATGTAATGTAGTTACAAGGCTGGAGGGGACAGAATAAACTACATCCACAACATTACCGGTTGTTAGGTTAGTAACTTTAAATGTCACATCACGCGACGGAACAATGTTGGTTGGTATTGGAGGAAAACCAATTGTATCTGCAACCGAAGTTCCAACCACATTCGGGAAAAATTCAATCATATAATCGTTAGGAATTCCAACTCCATCATAATCAGATGTATTTCCATTCGTAACCTGAATTTGATAACTAGGCTGCAAAGTATCCGGTACTCCGTCAAAACCAGTATGTGCCGAATCAACAGCTACAGCATCATTTAACAATTGAACTCTAAATCCGTGTTTAACCGGAGTAGAACCTTTGAAATTAGAATGCCTATTAATAAGTGTATCATAAGTTGCAGTAAACGACCCCGGAATATTAACCTCAACTTCTTTACTGTTTACAATAATAGTATCAACATTTTCAGGAAAACTAATTGATTCTCCCGGTACAACTATAAATTCTTCATTATTAGTCGGAATAATAACAGTGTCAGGGGTTTGTAAATCAATTAAAGACCAGTTAGCAGTTAAGTTAACCAGTGATGTATCTTCAAATATTACTTTATATTTAAATCCGTCTCTAATATCCTCGTCATTTATAACTTCTACAAAACCGGTACCGGTTCCTATAAAATTTTCAGACTTTGTCATTTCAGAAGCATCCGCAGAGACATACCCTGCCGGTCTTCTTCCCGGAGTGATATAACCTGTGTTTACGTCGGTAATTATTTTGCCTGTATTTGACCTAAATATAAATTTGGAATTTTCTTCCGGAAATACTTCCAATGCTTCATCACCTCTATCATAAGCAGTTACAGCATAATAGTAAGTTTGACCAGGTACTGCAGTGGTATCAATATATAAATTTGTAATTCCATTATTACCATCAAGTCCGTTATCATTTTCTCCAAGAAAATAAGTAACTCCCCCAAATGCTTCCAGTAAATCGGGACTTGGATAGAAAAACCCTTTATGAGAATTTACTAAATCAAATTGTGCTAAAGGTTTATCAAATGATAAAACACCAAGGGCATTTGTAATTTTTCTATTATCCCTAAAATTTGCGTCTGTAGATCTGTAGATTTTATAACCCTCAAAATCTTTCTCCTTGCTTACAAAGTCTCTGGAATTTTCCGAAATTTCCCCTTCCCAATACAGTAATACGTTCCCATCTTCTTGTGTAATAGTTAATTTTGGTTTTCGCGGTGCTTGAGGGAAAACATATCCGGAATTATAAATTTTCTGAACTATTTTTTTATTATTATTTATGTCTTTTTCATCTTCCCCGAATAAAAGTGAAACGGAAAATCTTTCGGTAGCTTTAGGGAATAGCGGGAAATAACCTGAACTATAAATAAAGTCACCATCTTGCGGTTCAGGCGGAATAATATCAAATCTCCCCGGAGTCATTCTATCCCAAACTAATTCATCTAAACTTAAATCAGGGCTTTGTTTATTTTCAAAAAAGTTAAATGCAGTTAAACCTATTTGATCTGATTCATTAGGATCGGTTTTTCCAAAGTTAGGTTCTCCTTGTGTCGGTATTCCATCACCTTCTCCCATATCCGGTCCGGGATAACCGGTATCTTCAGGACCAAGTCCGTCTTCTCCAAGATCATCAAACTCAACATTCCAATCGCCATCTTCATCAATATCATTATCACGTCTTTCATCTATTAAAGGATCAGAGAGTCCCTCGCCAGTGATATAGTTTACATAACTTACAGGCAAGTCTCCCCTATTTATTCTGGTAGTATAATGTACTGCTTGATTTTCATCAATAAGACCGTCAAGATCATTATCAATTCCGTCATTTGCTGTAATATCCGGTATTGCTATTTCTCCTCTGTTACCTCCAAATCCTGCAATATGTCCTTCTCTAAAATTTGTTACACCTGGTACAATAATAAATTGCTTTCCAAGAGAAACAACCGTATCAATAGTTGATTTCACAGTATATATTTCACGCTCATAACTGTTACCACCATTTTCGGTAATTAATACAATTTTATCTCCTGCAGAATATGTTACAAAATCAAAATCCGATTCTGTAAATCTTGGAGAGTTACTCTTTGAGTCATTGTCATTATCAATACCGTCAAATGGATTACCCGGTGATTCTAAGAAAGCATAACCAACCCAGCCAACTTCCTGACCCTTATTTCCGCTATTATCAGCATCGTAAGAATATGTTATTGATTCATTAACAAGGAATGTTCCCAAATCATCCTGACTGTCACCATCACCTCCTGCTAAGGTTCCAACAATTGTTCCGAAGTTAGCTTTTCTATAAGTATGTGTCCCATCGTTTGTAATATCATACAACCAAAATATTGCATCTTCGGCAAGAAAACTTGACCATTGAAATCCTCTTTGTCTCATTCTTAATGCCATGCCATTTCTGTTAGGATCATTTGCGTCGGGTTGATAATTAGCATTAAATTCATCATCCCAATGATCATCAGCTTCAAAAAATGACTCTTGATCGGCATTAATTATTCCTCTTCCAAAAAAACCGAACCATTGAGTTTTTCCATCATCATCTTTCCAAAATTGTGCTAAAGAATCATTCCATCCTTCAATGGGCCAAGATTGAGGAAGATGACTCATTGCAACAGAAGGATAATTCGGATTTCTGAAACCGGGAGTAGGATTCCATCCCCAAAAATAATTTTTAGTCGGATGTTTTTCATCAAATTGGCCTTTTCTGGGCCCTCTTGAAATAACAACAGAATGTAAAGTATCATTAAGACTATTGATAAATTCAACTCCAATAAGCGGAATACAATCACCTATATAATTTTCTCCCGAACCAAGCGGCCATTCTCCTCTTATATCTATACCAACACTAAAACCGGCAATTTGTCCGTCATTGTAGAAAGAGATACCTGTTCTATTTCCTGTATGATAACCAATAGACCGTAATGCCGGATCACTATATTCACCCGGTTTCCATTGTCCTAGTATCGAAACTTGTAGGAGAACAAAGAGAGAAATAAAAATTTTCCAAAACTTCATATTAGTCACTCCTAATTCAATTAAAAATTAAATGATACACCAAGTTCAAATCTTCTCGGTTCAGAAAAGAAACTTGGGTTAGTATAAAATTCTTGCAATGATCCGATGTTATATAACCTCGGATTAACTTTTTCCGCTTCCAAAAGTGCAAAATTAAAATATGGATCTCCCGAATCGGTATTAAGATTTACAGGGTTATCAGAATCAAGTAGGTTATATACTTTTGCAAATACTGTTATTTTAAAATCGCTAATCATAATATCTTTATAAACTCTCATATCAATTTTAAACTGCGATGGTTTATTATCACTATTTCTGGGAAAACCATTTTGAGTAATACGGGTATTCTTATTAACAGCGGGTGTATAAGGTTGCCCGGAATAAAAATTACCAATTATAGAAAATCCATAATCATTTATTTTAGAATATGCAGCAGAAATATTAAGCGTATGGGTTTGATCCCAATCTAAAGGAGCAATAAATGTTTCAGGTATTGCACCACCTGTAATGGCATTTCTTGCATCTGCAGGATTAGAAGCATTACCTTTAGTATCGGAGAAAGTATAATCAATATTTGTTGCAAATCCACCTCCGAATCTTTTAGTGAATTTTACAATGAACCCACGTGAGAAACCAAAATCTGAGTCTTGGTATTGACTATAAGTTTTATCTCCACCGAAGACTAAAATTTCTGCATTTTGTGTACCGCTAAGATCTCTGAAATCTTCAAAGAAAACAGTTATATCAACTGCCATGTCTTCGCCAAGTGCCTGTTGCAAACCAATTTCACCTTTAACTGTTTTTTGAGGTCTTAAATCTGCATTGCCCATTAATCCAACATTTCCCGAGCCATCAGCAATTTCAAATTCCGGATTTTCGTATAAATATTGGTATCGAGGTAATTGGAAAAAATGACCGTAAGAAAAATGTATTACACCGGCATCGGAAATTGGGAATGCCAGACCTATTCTTGGACTTATCTGCGCTTTTATTGAAGCATCTTTATACCAGTATTGTGCTCTATCAGCAACTGTTTTAACCGTTTCCCCCTGATCAATATCTAAAACACCATTGCCATTTAAATCATTAAACCTATTATCAGGTTTAAGAGGGTTAACAATATTCGGGTCTGTAGGGTCAGCTAATACTTGTCCATCTGGATTAAAAACATCTAATCTTACACCTGCATTAAAAATTATGCTAAAAGCTTCAAACTTTGCTTGAACGTAAGCTGCTCCTTCAATTGGATTGTGTGTATATTCGTCATTATCCAAAGAAGTAAGCGGAGGAATAACCACGTTATAGGGGCTTACTCTTTGTCCGTTAGCATCTGTTTTGGGAGCTAATGTAATATCACGTAAAAAAAGTTCATTTCTTTTAAATTCACCACCGAATTGCAAGTTTATTTCTTTATTCAATTGGGTAACCCAATCTAATTTTGCACTCATTGTAGCTGAGTTTCTTTCAAATCTACTATCATTCGTACCGCCAATCGCAAAATTATGTGCAGGTCTTTGTCTAATATCGTTATCTACATATTTAGTAGGATTATCCGGATCACCGGTAAATATATCCTTATACAGATATTGAGTGAAATTTTTATAATAGTAACTCAAATTCAATGTATAAAAACTTTTGTTGGAAATAGCATGATTGATTGATAAAATATTAGAGTAAGAATTCTCAAATTTATTTAGGTTATTATCGGGTGTAAGGCTATTATAACTTGCGTAATCGAATTCTTGATAATCTCTTTTATCATAGATTAAGTTATAGCTCAACTTCATACCGGATGCAACATTATAAGTCAGTTTAGCTTGCCCAAAAATATTTTGATTCCAATTAAGCGGGACATAAGCACCATCGCCATTTTGAGTTACAATAAATTCATCTCCTGCTGAATTATCAGCTTCAAAACCTATATCAGTTGGTAAATACACTCTTTTACCATAAATATATCCATCGTTATACAAAAATCTTCCATTTGCAAAAAAGTATAACTTATCGCTGATAATAGGTCCGCTTAAGCTTCCTTCAAAGTTCCTTACAGCCGAGGGATTTATATCATTTATATTCCAAAATACATCTTCTCTATTTGAAAAATAATCGCCAAAATACGTTTGAAAGCTGCCGTGAAAATCATTACTACCGTCTTTTGTTACAATATTGATTACACCGGATAGTGCTTGACCGTATTCAGCATTAAAAGCGCCGCTAATAACTTGCAATTCTTGAACTGCGCTGGAGTTTACATCGACAATTGTGCTCCCATCGTATGAATCTGTAACCGGAACTCCATCAATTTGATATGTTACTTGTCCTGATCTACCCCCTCTTAAATGTAACCCTCCATCACTCGAAATAACTATCCCGGATTGCAATGCAAGTATGTCAGAAATATCTGTTACAGGAAGTTCAGAGATTAGATCTTCTCCAACAATCGAAGTTGAAGCGGTTAAGTCTTTCTGTACTAATGGTTTAGTTGCAACCACTACCACTTCTTCGTCTAATTCAATACTAGTAGAGGCCAATTGAAAGTCAACTGCTGTCGTTAAATCAATGGAAATTTTTACATTTTGCATACTAACCGAGTTCTATCCGATAGCTGAAGCTTTTACAACATAAACACCGGGCGGAATATTAAGTATCGAATAATAGCCATCTATATCCGATGCTGCTCCAAGATTTGTTCCCATAATTATAACATTTACAAAGGGTAACGCTTCACCGGTATTTGCATCTGTAATTCTACCTGCAATTTTACCGGTTGTGCCGGCAAAAACACTTGATGCAACTAGAACCAATGCAACAAGATATTTTAGAATATTTATCATTTTTCCTCCATCCTAAATTTTTATCATGGTGAAAAACAAGTTTTGTTTTCTACTAATTGTAAAATAAATAAAAAAAATTAAAGATTAGGTTTGTTTCTCTTCTCTTTTTCCAAATACCATTGTATAAAAGGCGGTGAAGAAGGAACACCGGTAATTCTACCTCCAAATCCTAAGTTACGAACTACAAACAGATTAATATTACCTTGTTGTATTGATTCAAATAATTTTTCATTTATTTTATACTTGTATTTATCAGCCAATTCTATAGTTTGGTTAATAAATTTTTTAAATCTATTTTCACCTGGAATTTCCTCTTTGTTTTCAGTAGAACTATTCTCAATTTCATCATTTTCATCTAACTGAATTGTACTATTCTTAATCTTCTGAAATAAAAAATTCTCATACCAAATTTTTACCCATTTTAATACATTTGGTGCTTTATCCAATCCTCTTCTATAACCTTCTCTAGCAAGCATTTCATATTTTATATAGTTTCTAAGTTTTTTATTCAAATAAATTTTAATTGAATCAATATTAGAGGAAGGGACAGAAAATGATGAAAAACTAATCTCTCTTAAAAATGTTTTTAGATTTATTGGATTAGATTTAAATCTTATAAAATTTTCAGAAAGAATTTTCTTACCTAATTTTTCTTCTAATTCTTTTAAGTCATAAGAATCAAATAAAATTTTACTTTTTCCGCTATTATCTTTAAGAGATAATTGTTCCGCTTCCTTTTTCTTAAAAATTAAATTTAAATTATTGACCACCAACATAAATAATTTTCCGTCAGCATCAATTTTTTTATTCTTAAAAAACTCTGAATAAAACTTATTATAATTCGTTTGTTCTTGTCTTTTTTTTAATGTTTTACTTATAAATTTTGAAGCAATATTTTTCTCTTTCAACGAAGAATATTTACGCTGTGTAATATTTTTAAGATAAAATACATTCCAACCGGTTTCCATTTCAATAGGTTCCGAAAATTGATTAACCTTTAGGTTAAACAAAAGATCCTCAGTACTTTTCTGCAGATCTCCAAAAGATAATATTACTTCTTTATTAAGAATAATATTGGTATCAATTTTAGTGAATAATAATTCAATGCTTTTTACTTTTTTAATTTGTTTTGCCAAATCATTAATTTCATTCTTCCCCTCAGTAAAAAAAACTATTACATCCAGTAATTTTGAATACCTTTCTTCCGCTTCTTTAATTTCTTTTTCCGAAATATTTATTTTATCTTTTATTTCTCTTCTGTATAATTCATCCCTTACAAACATTTTTTCAATTACGTTTTTTGCCGTTACAACGGAAGAATTATTTTCCAAACCTATTTCAATCGCTTCATTCGCCCAAAGTTTTTCAGCTATCATTGTGTAGATAAGTTCTTTTTTAATACCTTCGGAATTAGTCCTGTCATGTATTCCTTCTTTCGGCGTAAAATTTAGTCTATTTTCAAATTCCGATTTACTGATTTCCAAATTACCAACTTTAACAAGAACCGGGTCATCAGATAATTGCCCAAATAAATGAAACGAAAAGCAGATAAAAAGTATGAATATTTGGATTTTCATATGATAAATTTAGATATAATGAGATTGAAAAACACTTTAATTTGATTAATAAAACAGTTCTACTTTTTTGTTAAGTTTGCACAACCAAATTTCAAAAATATTTCTATGACAATTGAAAATTCCGCTCGAAAAATAATTGAACAAAAAATTCAAGATTTAACATCTGCCGGATTTGTTTGCAGTCCGATTGACAAAAAAAACTATAATTTCGATTCAACAATAATTAAAAATAA
>JAJRZB010000130.1 GCA_024275455.1 Bacteroidota bacterium
AGGGAAAAAGAAACCCATAAATTTTTAAGGGAAAAATTCGAATCGGCTAAATGGTTTATTGCCTCCATTCAGCAAAGAAGAGAAACTTTGATGAAAATAATGAGAACCATTTTAGAAAAACAATATGAGTTTTTTGAAAACGGACCGAAATTCCTTAAACCTATGATTTACAAAGATATTGCCGATGAAATAATGATGGATATTTCCACAATCAGTAGAGTTGTAAACGGAAAGTATGTACAAAGCCCTCAAGGTATTCACGAACTGAAATATTTCTTTAGCGAAGGTTTATCAACAGATGGCGGTGATGAAGTTTCCAATAAACATATTAAAATATTGATTAAAGAGATTTGCGACTCCGAGCCAAAGAATAAACCGTACAGCGATGAAAAAATTGCTAAAATTTTGGTCGATAAAGGAATTCATATTGCAAGAAGAACCGTTGCAAAATACAGAGAACAGCTCCAAATTCCGGTTGCAAGGTTAAGAAAGGAATTATGAGTTTATTCTTTGATATTTTTACAATAATATTTTTATTTTTTCTATTTGCTTCTTCTCATTCAATACTTGCGGCTTTTAATGTTAAGCAGAGAATAACCGATAAAATTGGGAATAAAATAGCCTTTTACAGATTATTTTTTAATGTATCCTCAATACTGATTTTTGTTGCTGTTTATTTTTTATCTCCCAAACCAAATATTATTATTTACGATTTACAATTTCCGTATGATATAATTATTTTTGGGATCCAAATTTTAGGAATAATTGGCTTGTTTTGGTCAGGTTCATATTTACACTTAAAAGAGTTTTTGGGTATTACTCAAATTGAAAGATATTTTAACGGAACTTATTCACCCGATGATTTAGATGAACATCATGAACTGGTTATTAAAGGACCTTTTAAGTATACCCGGCATCCTTTATACTTTTTTTCAATAATTGTACTGGGTTTTAGACCAACAATGGATTTATTTTATTTGGTATTTTTTCTATGTATGTTAATTTATTTTTATATCGGCTCCATTTACGAAGAAAAAAACTTAGAAAAACGATATGGAAAGTCTTATTTGAATTATAAAAAAAATACTCCGCGCTTAATACCTAATCCTTTTCTAACAAATAAAATTTCTCAAGAAAACGTATGACCTTATTTAAAATTTTTACCCTGGTACTTTTTTTAATTATTAATGTTTTTGGACAAGAAGGAACAGAAGTAATTGCTACAATCGGCAGCAAGTCTATTACCAAGGATGAATTTAAGTACCGCTATGAATTCACTCCTCAAATAAATAGAAAATACAGTAATGCAAATAATGCAAAAGAAGAATTTCTCTATACTTTAATTGCATAAAAACTATTTGCTCTTGAAGCCGAGGGAATGGGTTTTGATACATTAAATATTTTGCAAAATACTCTTGATCCTCTGAAACAAATGTACATAAGAGATGCATTGTACAACAAGGAAATTAAAGACAGTGTAAAATTTGACAGTACTATGTTTAGCGAAGGAATGAAGTTTGCTTCGTATAAACTTTTTGTAGATTATTTATATTCCAATGACGAAAAAAAAATTGATTCGGCTTATAACTTATTAACTTCCGTTAACAATTTTGATTCATTAGCACCTTTACTAAAAGGTGTTGAATATGTAAAAGAACCTTATGAAGTTACTTACGGACAAATGTTTCCAAACACAGAAAAAGACGTTTATAATTTAAGAATTGGCGAATTTACAAAACCCCAACAATCTCCGGATGGATGGTATATTTTCAGACTTATAAGTAAAATTCCGGTTACTTATAAAAATGCGCAGCAGAAAATATCTCAAGTAAAGAAAATAGTTGAAGGTAGAATTGAAGATTCTATTTATTATAATTTCCGGAACAATTTCTTTAAGAAAAAGTTAATCAATACCGATGGTACTTTATTTTGGTATTTAGCTGATAATCTGCAAAAAGTTGTTGCTAATGTAAAAGAAAAACTAAATCTCCCGGATGGTGAAAAAATTCCCCTTGCCAGCGAAGATTTTATATACCTCAAAAATGTTCTAAATCCAGATTCTCTAAAAAAAGTTTTTATTAAATTTGATCAAAATCCGGTTACGTTAGAAAAGTTTATTAATTATTTCATGTTTGAAGGTTTTTACACTTTTACAACCGATCCAAATGTAATTGCTAGCCAGTTAAAATCAAGAGTTAAAAGACAAATTGAATTGGAACTATTAACAAGGTATGCAGCTAAAAAAGGTTATGATAATTTACCCGAAGTAAAAAGCTCTACAAATATTTGGCGGGATAATTATTTATCAACACTTTATAAAAAAGATATTGTAGAAAACACCACGCTAAACGAGCAAGACATAATAAATTATTTAAAGAATAAAAACCATCTTGCCGAAATAAAATACAAGATTATTGAAGTACTAACAGATAGTTTGGAAGTTGTTAAAGATGCACTAAAAATTGCTGATAATGATAATTTATTAAAAGACTTTGCAAAAAAACATTCAAAACGGGAAAGCACTAAAAATAATAACGGAGAATTTGATTATTTTACGATTACGGAATTTGAAGAAATCGGAAAGGTTGTTGAATCGATGGAAATAGGAGATGTTTACGGACCTTTACAGACAGCGGAAGGATATTCGGTTTTTAAATTAATTGATAAAAAAGATGATCGTTTTTCCATTCCCGATTCTACACTAAATGAAAATATTAAAAGAGAAATTAAATACAAAAAGATAATTAACTATTTGGAAAATAACGCTGCTGAATTGGCTGCAAAATATAATGTAAAAATCAACGACACTTTATTAAACTCACTTCAACTTTTTAATACTCAAATGATTGTTTTTAGATATATGGGTTTCGGAGGAAGAATTTTAGCTTTTCCTTATTCTTCACCTTTTTACAAATGGAAAGAAAAGTGGGAACAAAAGAAAAAAGATTTGCTATAAGAAAAAGAAATTTTAATAATGAATTGTATAGCCGCAGGCTTTAGGCGGCGATATCAACAGTGACAATTTGTAGTCTACAATAAAAACACAAGCTGAAACCTGTCTACCGATAGGCATGTTTGCGACTACATTTACAAATTTATGGAGAAATATAAATTGAAAAGAAAAATCAGATCAACAACAGTTCTCGGGGTAATCCATAAGGGAGTTGCTGCTCTTGGCGGAGACGGACAAGTTACACTTGGGAACACTGTTATGAAACACAACTCAATGAAAGTAAGAAAATTACTGGATGGAAAAGTCTTAGTGGGGTTTGCAGGCTCTGCGGCAGATGCTTTTACACTACTCGGTAGATTTGAAGAAAAATTAGATCAATACAGGGGCAATGTTGACCGTTCTGTAGTTGAATTAGCTAAAGATTGGAGAACCGATAAATACTTACGCAAACTGGAAGCACTACTTGCTGTGGTATCTCAGGATAAAACATTTGTAGTTTCCGGAACAGGAGATGTAATTGAGCCGGATGATAAAATAATTGCAATCGGTTCCGGTGGAATGTATGCACTTTCGGCAGCTAAAATGTTAGTAAAATACAGTGATTTAACTGCAGAAGAAATTGTACGCGAAGCACTTAAAACCGCTTCCGAAATTTGTATTTATACGAATGATAAAATAAATGTTGAAACAATAGAAAATTAAGTGACAGAAATGAAAAAAGAAAAAATTGAAAATTTAACACCAACACAAATAGTTAATGAATTAAACAAATATATTATCGGTCAAGATGATGCAAAACGAGCAGTAGCAATTGCTTTAAGAAACAGATGGAGAAGACAGCAGGTTGCCGAAGGTATGAAAGAAGAAATTATGCCAAACAATATAATTATGATTGGACCAACCGGTGTTGGAAAAACCGAAATTGCAAGGCGTTTGGCAAAATTAACCGGAGCTCCTTTCTATAAAGTTGAGGCTTCTAAATTTACTGAAGTCGGCTATGTTGGCAGAGATGTAGAATCTATGATACGTGATTTAACCGAACTATCGGTTAATATGGTTAAAGCAGAACAAACTGAATTAGTAAAAGAAAAAGCCGATCACTTGGCTGAAGAAAAAATTCTTGATTTACTTATCCCCCCCGTTAAAGTTCCGGTAAGAACAAATAGTGATCAGGAAAACAGTGAAAATGATGAAGCAGTGAGAAACGAAAAAACAAGAGAATGGATGCGGGGAAAACTGCAAAAAGGCGAGCTGGATGATAAACTGATTGAGTTTGACACCACTACTGCTGCAGTTGGTATGCAGGTTGTCGGTCCTTTTGGTATGGACGATATGGGCATTAATATCCAGGAAATTATAGGGAATATGATGCCTAAGAAAAAGAAGAAAAGAAAAACCACCATAAAAGAAGCCAGGAAATTTATTGCGCAGGAAGAAGCCCAAAAGTTAATCGATATGGATAATGTTCAAAAAGAGGCTGTCCGTAGGGTTCAAGAAACAGGTATAATATTTTTAGATGAAATTGATAAAGTTGCAGGAAACAGTAAAGGCGGGCACGGCCCGGATGTTTCGCGTGAAGGTGTTCAACGTGATCTGCTCCCTATTGTTGAAGGCTCTACTGTTAATACCAAATACGGAGCTGTTAAAACCGATCATATTCTATTTCTAGCTTCCGGGGCATTTCATGTATCTAAACCATCCGATTTAATTCCGGAACTTCAAGGTCGTTTTCCAATTCGTGTTGAGCTGAAAAGTTTGACCGAAGAAGATTTCATTAAAATTTTAACTATTCCAGAAAATGCTTTGCTAAAGCAGTACTCAGCTCTGTTGAAAACAGAAGATGTTGTAATTACTTTTGAGGATGATGCAATTAGAGAAATAGCAAAAACTGCAACAATAGTTAATGAAGAAGTTGAAAATATAGGGGCAAGAAGACTTCATACAATTTTAACTACTTTACTGGAAGATATTTTATTTGATGTACCGGATAAAATGCCTGAAGCCGAAATAAAAATCAGCGGCAATATGGTAAATGAAAAATTGGATAAAATTGTTAAGAACAGAGATTTGAGCAAGTATATTTTGTAGTGTTACCAGTTGGAATATGAACAATGCGGGTTTTTATTATTTTGAGTTTTTAGTTTATATTAATACTTTAATATC
>JAJRZB010000131.1 GCA_024275455.1 Bacteroidota bacterium
CCGGTTGTAATACTCCGGCTGGGTAAGGATCAACATCCCTTTCTCCGCCAAGTAAGTATTCTAAACCGGCACTAATTGAATATTTTCCGAAAGTATATCCAAATCCTGCTGTTACAACATGATTTGTTGATGAAGGAAATACAATATTTAATGTTTCATCCGGAGCTGGTGCGGGATCATAATAGTAACCTAATCTTAGTGCGGTAGTAGGTGATAATGAATATTCTCCGCCTAATCTGATTTGAACGGCATCTTTACAGTCTAAAACAAATTCACCGTCGGGTAGTTTATCATAATCAGCAACAAGTTTATCAAGTTCAGCCCAATTACTGTATTGAGCATCAAGAGCAAGTGTTAAACATTTACTAACTTTATAAGCAACACCACCGGCAATCCACATTGGCCAGGTAACATCTCTTGTAAAATCCGTACTTAAAATATTGCCCATACCGGGAACATCAATATCTGCTGTTCCATCCATAGTAACTGAAGTTGCAGTTCTAAATGTTGCTCCAAACGCTAACTGATCGTTTACATCATACTTTAAACCTATTGAAGCTCCAAATCCAAGTCCGTTAGATGATTCTGTATATTGTACAGCGGTTTCATCTGTTCCATCTTGATTTAGATCAGCAGCATCCGGTCTTGAAAGATCGAACAGAGCATAATAAATATTGGCGGTTATACCAACAGAAAATTGATCACTAACCTGATATGCAATTGCCGGGGAAATGGAAATTACACCAATTTTTGATTCCCAAGCAAAAGCTTGAGCACTAGAAAAAGCAGCTAAATCGGCGCCATTCCATTCTGCTCCTAAACCTGCCGGAACATAAACACCTAAACCGAATGATAATTTATCCGCTGTATAAACTCCCATTAAACCACCGGTTGGATACATATTAGATTCAGTTTTAGTATCAATGTCAATACCGAAGGTAGGTACAGAATATTGATAAGAACCAAAAGGCATTACGCCGGTAAAAAATAAATTAACAGATGATGTTTGTCCGGCTAACCCGGCAGGATTCCAGTAAATTGCTGTTGCATCATTTGATAGTGCAACAAAAGCTCCACCCATACTTAGTGCTCTTGTTCCTACACTATTTAAGCTTAGTCCGTTTGCAAATGTAGCAGTTGTAACACCTAAGACTAATAATAAACTCAAAGTAAGTTTTACAACTTTTTTCATTTTTCCTCCATTATAATTTGTGAGTTGTTTAAATATAATATAATTAGGTATTTTATTCCTCAATAAATTTATTTCCTAATAATGCTCTTTTTATTGATTCATCTAAAACTCCGGGCATACTCATATGGTCCATAAAAGCACTCATA
Organism: Bacteroidota bacterium; assembly: GCA_024275455.1. GTDB lineage: Bacteria > Bacteroidota > Ignavibacteria > Ignavibacteriales > Melioribacteraceae. Next base: position 1,339 of record JAJRZB010000131.1, read on the forward strand.
CCGGCATCCCAAAAGTACATATCCATTCTGTGCATTTCTCTTTGAGTATATACGTTAATTTTTCCTCTTTCTTGAATTAGAAGAACTTCAATCGGGTAAGCTCCAACATGGTCAATTCCGGGGCACATATTTCCTTCTTCTTCCCTTGAACTTCCCGCAATATTAAATGATACCGCTTCGGTTCTCGGTCTGGTTATTCCAAGTAATATTGCATCCTTTTTAGGACTAACTATTTCGGAAATAACTTCCCATTCCAAATCATTTTTATTTGGATACCATCTGTATTCTCTATCATCTTCTGTTGGCTGATATATTTTCATATTTGCGATAAACTCATTTTTTAGATTCAGTAATCCGTTAAAACCATCTTGATTAGAAACCGAGTAGATAATTGGGAATTGATCTTCATCGTTAAAAAGTGTTAGCGGACCAACCATCATAAACATATCTTTAGAAGATTCCGCCAAGTCTTCATCATCACGGATTGGTTCCATAATTTTTTTAACTTTTTCACCTCCGGCAGCACTATGCAGAAGTTTAATTAGTCTGTTTTTATATGATTTTGTTTTAGCAATAACTTCATTGTAAATATCTTCTTTATCATTTTCATACAAATCGTTAAATACAATTCTGTTAATAGTTTCAGGGTCTGTTATATTAACTATAATTCCATCGGGGGTTTCGTAAATGCCTATTTTTAAAAATCCCGCAACCAAATATTTTGTTCCATAAGAAGTTATCATATTTGTGTAATCATCTGAAGATAAAACTAATAAGTGAGCCTTAAATCCGCAGTGTTCCTCTTTGTTTTCTCTAACATAGTCCGGCACATGAGCTGGTTGAGATTTAAGTAATTTAAAATTGTTTTGATTTAGAGAAGTAATAATTTGATTTGTTACTGTTTCAATATCAGAATTAATACTTTTGTTTGTCATTAAATAAATGCCGTGATCCGATGAAAATAATTGAGCAGTAAAAATCAATAATAATAATCCGATAAATTTAACTTTCATTTCTACCTCTTAAAAATTATGACAATAATGTTTTTAATTTATCCTTAATTGACGAACAGGATCCAAAACTGTTGTAAACTTCACATTCTCTGCATTCTTTATCAGCACATATATTGTTTTTATGGTTAATCATCCAGCAAGGTTTGGTATATCCGTTAAAATATTCACATGCTGTTCTTTCATTTTCCGAACAGTTAATAATTTTCCAACAAGGGAGTAAAGCTAATACTCTTCTCATACCTTCAATATTAATCTTATCTTCATTAATAGTCTTCTTAATGCATTTAACCCTTTCGATATCTTTTTTTGAGTAAAGTCTTTGGTTGCTTTTTTTTCGGAATGGAATAATTAGCCCTTCCTTTTCATACATTCGTAATGTATGAACGGATATTCCCAGAATATTTGCAGCGTTGCTTATGGTAAAAATGGGTTCCTCTGATTTAACTATCATCAATTATCCGTAAAAGTTGATATCACTTAGTATCAACTTTCTTGCCATTGGCAAATCTCAATATTTTATGAATAACTAAGAATTTGATATGAGAAAATCTTATTAATGGGAAACATTTGTAAAATAATTTTCAAATCTGATATAAGACAAAAGGTGGGGTTTTATTATGCTGTGATTACTTTATCTGAAACTCTGCGTGCTAATATTTTTGGGGATAATATTAAAACTATTTAAAACTTCAAACCATACCAAACAATATTAGGATAAACCTTAATTGTTGGTGCCGGAAGATGGTATTTATTTATAATTTCTATAAAAGAATTTAGTAATTCAGATTCACTTTGTATCGATTGCAAATCCCAGTCAATTCCAAAATAGAATTCGTGGTTTGCATTTTTCAAATTATTCAAACCATTTACACTATGTCCAAATGCAAGATTTATAAAATCCGGGAAGTATTTATCCCAATTACCTGGTAATAGCTTATCAACATCAATACTTAACCAATGATATGTACTTTCGTAATCATCTATAATATAAGCATTAGAACCGCTTTTAAATCTTTGTGAAGGGAAATAGCTTATTTTAATATTAAAATTTTGTAATTCTGGATAACTATCTTGAATAAATAAATACATTGAACCAAGAGAATTAGCAGCAAAATCTCCCCAACTAAAGCCATATTGTTTTGAAAATCCGTCACGAATTTCAAGAAAGGTTTGGTAGGTTAATGTAAACAAACCGGCATATAATAAACTATTCCTTTTTGTAAAACCGATCCAGTGAAAAGCATTTTTATAAATAGTACTAACCAAATTACCAAAATAGAAATGACCGATTTTATCAGCACCAAGTGAAGCATTCCAATCTTGAGTCCAATTTGTATGGAAATTTGTTTTTTCTCCTTTCCACCACATATTATTCTGAATTCCGTAAGCATAGACAAATGCCCCGGTACTTAATCCGCCAACAAGTAAAAGTCTGTTTGTATTAATTGAATCTTTTTCAAAAGTTTGTGCAAACGTAGTTTGGCAGAAAAGTAGGATGAGTAAAAAGTAAGACTTTAACATTTTTTATCTTAGAAAAGTTCAATAGTATTTGTAAAAACTTTCGAGTTTTAATAGTATATATATAATTTATTTTTGTGCTGTAAAAATACCCTAAAACTTTCAGATTAATTAAAGCCCTCAAAGGTTTAATACTATTCTTTATACTACAGCACAGTAGAAACACCAATACGATGAAGGGCACCAACGGAACCCATAGAGGAGAAAGCATAATCAATATTGTAATTTGATACAACAATACCGACACCGAGATTAAATCCTGCAATTCCGGCTGTACCACCAATTTTTAATTCCTTGCGTTTTTCATTGTCGTAACCGAGTCTTAATCTGATAACTTTACTCATTCTAAACTCACCGCCGAATGTAAATTGTTGAAAACGGTCGCCGAAATTATCATAATTCTCATTTAATTTATTTAACGAAGCGTAAAAAGTGAAAGGAACATGGGCTAGTGTTTTTGAGAACCCGAGTCTAATATCTAAAGGTAAATTTTCATTTGTGTTGTAATATTGAGTTAATTGTGAACCGAGATTTAAAATTGAAAAACCAAAATTCCACTTGGATTCCGGGATTGAGTAATGAAGTCCAAGATCAACTGCCATACCGATTGAAGACCTATCTGCTATTCCCGAATAAATAAATTTTACGTTAGCTCCGTAATAAAAATTTTGGTCAAGTTCATTTGAGTAACCGATGGTTGCAGCAAACTCGCCTGCTCCAAATTCTCCTGTCTTAGTTCCAAATTCATTAGCTTCTGTAAAAGTACCGTAATTTATATATTGAATTCCCGCTGCAAATCTTCCAATACCTTCAACTTCTTGTGAATATGCCAGTGCGGCAGAGTTAATATCCAACAAATGTTAAACATACGAAAACGAAATCGGGTTATCTGTTAAATAACTTATTCCTGCCGGATTATAGAATAATACATTAGGGTCATCGGTATTTGAAACAAAACTACCGGCTAACGCAGCAGCTCTGGTGCTTTGATCTAATCTTAAAAAACTAAATGTTTCTTGGGCTAAAGTAACCGTACTAAATATTAGAGCTATTATTAAAAAAAACATTTTTTTCATTAATTCCTCAATTTTACTACTCGATTTTAAAGATATTTTGTTTCAAAGGCAATATGTTATACATTTTTGCCCTTATCAATAATTCATATTATCGAATAAATAGGAACTATTAGTTAATGCAATTGTAAAATTTTCTTTAAGAGATTGACAAGTGTTAAAATCTGTAAATCATTGTTATATTTTATTTTGCAGATTATTTGGGTAATTTAGTCGGGTATTTTTTAATCTCTTATAAAAATTATTTATGAACACAAAGTTTTTTAAATTTTTTATTCTAATATTTTTCGTTTTTTGTTCTTATTCATATTCTCAGATAAAAACAAATTTAGAAGTTGTTGAAACATTAATTTCTCAATCAGTGTCTGATATCGCGAAAGATTTTGAAAAGTTAGAAAATACAAGTATAGAATTAAATTTTACATCTGCAGAAGATTATAAAATTTTAAAAAACTTTGTTATAAATGATCTTCAAGAAAAAGGTTATGAAATTACCGAGGCTGTTGATACTGCCGGTTTAACACTCGGATATAATATTTTAGAAGTAAAAGTTAATTACCCGGAAATGTTTAGATAAGGACTATTTGGAGATTATTTGGTTTCCAGAAATGTATTATTAACCGGTTCTTATTCTGTAAATAATAAAAATGTTTTCGGGAAAATCGAAAGTTTTAGTTTTAGTAACAAAGATACTGTTGCCTATAGTGATATTAATAATATTGAAAATATCGCTTATTCATTTACAACCGGTGAAGTACCTGAAGAACCTTTTTTTTCAAGTACTCTGGAACCGATTTTAGCGATTGGAACTGCTGCAGTGGCGGTTTATTTATTTTTCAATATTAGAAGTAAATAATCATTTTAATACTAAAAGTTATTCAGTAAATTTAGAACTTTAAAAAAGTAGGTTTATTAAGGAATTTATAAAAATATGAGAAGAATTTTTGTCGGTTTGTTTTTAATAATATGAATTTGGAATTGTTCATCTTCCGTAGATACAAGTTCATTTACAGCTAAACAACATTTAGAATATGCCAGACAGTTAATGATGGATGAAGATTATGAAGAAGCAATGAGAGAGTTCCAATCAATTTTATTGCAATATTCGGGTAGTGAAATTAACGATGATGCTCAATATTTTTTAGCATTAACTTACTACAAAAGAGGTCAATACTTATTAGCAGCTTATGATTTTAGCAAGCTAATAAGAGACATTCCCGCAAGTGAATTTGTGCAAGATGCTCAATTTATGCTGGCAGATTCATATTATCAACTTTCACCGGATTATCAACTTGAACAAAGTTATACTAAAAAGGCTATTGAGGAATTTCAAGCATTTATAGAGTTTTTCCCCACACACCCAAAGGTTAAAGAAGCCGAAAAGAAAATTAAGGAGCTCTATTCCAAATTTGCCGAAAAAGAATTTCACAATGCTGAAATTTATGAGAAAATGGAATATTACAATGCTGCAATAAACTATTATAAATTGGTTAAAGATACTTATCACGATTCTAAATTTGCTCCTATGGCACATTATAAATTAATCCAATTACTAATTCTGAAGCAGAAAAATGATGAAGCACTTAGAAGTATTGCAGAGTATATTAGTAAATATCCGGATGATCCTAAAATTGATGAATTAAAAAGTGAAAGTGAAGATTTAACCGCCGGACTTAACAGTTAGATGGAAACAAAAAAAGTTAAAGATTCTATTATAACTATGACTGAATTGGTTTTACCGCATCATACAAACCAACTTGGTAATTTACTTGGCGGACAGCTTATGCATTGGATTGATATCTGCGCAGCGCTTTCAGCATCCAAGCATTCGGAAAGGGTTTGTGTAACTGCTTCTGTAGATAAAATTGATTTTCGCGAACCAATTAAATTAGGCGATATTGTTATTCTTGTCGCTTCCGTTAATAGAGCTTTTAATACCTCGGTTGAAGTTGGCGTGAAAGTACGTACCGAAAATTTTGTAAACGGAAAAAGTTTGCATACTAATTCAGCTTACCTTACATTTGTCGGGGTAGATAAAGATGGTAAACCGGTAAAAACTTTTGAGATTACTCCTGAAACAGAAGAAGAAAAAAGGAGATATGAAGAAGCTCTCCAAAGAAGACAACAACGACTTAAAGAAAGAAAAGGAAATAATTAAATATTTTCTGTTTATTTTTTTTATTGCCAATATTCTCTTTTCTCAAACTAAACTAAATAATTTTGGTGTTACCGAAATTATTCCAACATTTAAAGGTTATAAGAAATTTTCTATTATCGATCTTGATAAAGACGGGCAGCATGATTTATTCTTGTACGGTAATAAATCTAAAAATTTTGTTTACCATAAAGGAATTATCGATTCTACATTTTCCTATCCGGCAAGAAAGTTTTTCTTTTATCCTATTGATGATTTTAAATTTTTCAATCATAATCAAAATAAAACTGATTACTACCTTTTTGTTTCCAGGAATAAACGTCTTGTAGGTTTGGTTTCTTTTACCAAAAGTTATTCACTCCAATTACTTCATACATTGGAATACAAATCATACCCATCGGAAATTAAAATTGTTGATCTAAATTTAGATGGAAAAAATGAAGCCCTTATTTTTGGGGATAATTTTGATGGAATAGAGCTGGTTACAAATAATGGTTACAGACTTACTTCTAATACTATTGTTACTGATGCTGTAATAAAAGATATTGATACTATTGATTTTAACCACGATCAAAAGATTGATCTTGTTGCTATCGACCTACTGCATAATTCAATTAAGTTTTATGAAAATTTAGAAAATATGACATTTGCTCAAGGCAGAGAAATCTTTTTTGATGAAACAATATCAACGTTTGAACGAACTTATTTTAATAATGATGAATTTATTGATTTAATAGTTGCTAAAGAAACAGGTTTTGAAGTTTTGTTGGGTGATTCTGTACTTTCATTTTCTAATAGAGTTAATATAACAAATTTGTTTCCCCCCAATAAATTTTTGATTGATGATATTAATCAAGATAGTACAAAGGACATCATTACTTTTAATATATTGAATAATACAGTAAATGTTAAATCATTGGATTCAAATTTCAGTTCAATAAATTATTTCTTAAATGGTATATCAGATATAAAAGTCGTTTCTGATTCTACAGATAAATCTTTAGTATTATTAAGCAGTAAGGGAAAAATTCAAACTATAGATTCTAAGGAAAAATGGGGTTCTTCTTTTTCTTTTTCAATTGGAGGCAAAATAAATAAAATTGATTGCAGTTTAGGAAATAATTGGAAGATAGGCAATCTATTCACTCTCGATCATTTGGAAAATTCTTTAAAAATAATAAATGTTAATTCATCCGGAAAATTTGAGAGTATAGTTCAGGCAAATTTTGTTAATACGGTATCAACTTTTACTCGTTCAATAGATAACAAAATACTTGTCGGTTATTTGCAAAAAAATAGATTAATTGAGGTTTTGTTTAAGGAACCGGGCGAAAGAATGTTTACAAAACGAAATTATATCTATTCAACTTATCCTATAGATAATTTATTTATTAATGAAAATAAAGACATCATGGTTGTTAGTTCTGTTAACGATTCGTTGTTTTTCCAACAGTTTGAAATAAGTGAAAATGAATATAAACCTCTTGATGCTGTTAAAATAGATTCATTAACTCTTTGCTATAATTACAATGAAAACGGATTATTTTATTGGACAAAAAAAGGAAATATGATAGAGTTGAATAAATTGTTTAACAATGAAAAGGGAGTATTATCAAGTTATAATTATGTTGGTGGAAATATTGATTCTGCAATGATTATTGTTAAACAGTATGAATCTGATATATATCCGATTTTAACAATAATTAAGAGTAGTGAAAAAGAAAAAATATTGTATTACAATGGAACGAAAATTTTAGAAGTTTCGATCGGTGATATTTTATTAGGTAATGATTTAAAAAGAAGTAAAATATCTTTTCTTTATATTCCTGAAAAGGGGAAGTATATTATTTTAAGTAACTCTAATCAGGGAGTAATTAAATTCTTTAAATTTGATTTCGAGAATAATACATTAAAACCTTATAAATCCATTGAAGCTGAGTTTGTAAGTGATTATCTTGTGCAACAATTTTTTGAAAATATATATTTAATATATACTGATTCAGAAAATAATATTATCAATTTTAAGTTATTAGATTTATGAAAATAGTTATTCTTACATTTTTTGTTTTTACACAAATAGTTCAAGCACAAAATCTGGATTCATTATATAATGAATTGCTAAACCTAAAGAGTAAAAAACAAAATGTTAACCAAACCGTAGTAATTGAAAATAAGATTTCAAATAAATGCGGATTCGGTTTAATAGCTACAGTAAAAGAAAATTTTAATAAATTTGATTATGAACAGCAGCAAACCATTCAAGAAATTTTAGAACGTCCTTCTTTACAGACAAGTATAGTTTCACCTTCCGGCATTTTTAGAATACATTTTGATAATAGCGGAGTAAATCAACCCTCTTATGATATTAACGATTTAGCTATAGCTTTTGACTCTGCATATAACTATGAAACAAATGTTTTAGGTTATTTACCCCCGCCGAATGATGGAACCTTAGGCGGTGATGATAAATATGATGTATACGTTTTAAATTTAGGAGGGGGTTTATATGGAGCAACTACTCCGGAAGTTTATCTGGATAAGAAAACGTATCAAAGTTATATTGAGATGGATAATAGTTTTAGCAAAACCGAGGGATATAATACTTTTGGTGTAAACGCAGCAAGAGTTACTGCTGCTCACGAATTTCATCATGCAATACAAGTAGGAAGTTATACTTATAATACTGATGATCTTTATTATTATGAGCTTACTTCTACTTCCATGGAAGAGTTTGTGTACGATGAAGTAAACGATTATTATGCTTATATGCCTTCTTTTTTTAATACACTTGGTTCTGAGTTTGATAACCATGATGGTTATGATCTAGCTGTTTGGAATATTTTTCTAAGAGAAAGAATGGGTGGAGTTGTTCCGAATGACGGTGATAAAATTATAAAAAGAAGTTGGGAATTGATGCGCGATAAAGAATATAGAGCTACACTTGCAATAGCTAACGCTCTAAATGAATATGGATATTCGTTTGCACAAGAATTTAATGTTTTTGCGGATTGGTTATATTTTTCAGGAGAAAATAGTAAGAATGGAGAGTTTTTTGAAGAATCAAGTCATTATCCTTCTATTAAACCAACTATAACTACCCAGTTAAATGAACCCCAAAAAACAGTAATGTTTGTAAGTGAGCCTACTTCTATAAATTATTTAAGATTTATTGATCTGTCCCAAGGTTTACCGGATACGATTTTTGCAGTTCTTACAAACTCCGATGTTGATGGTTCATTATCCGGGAGTAATAATAGCGTTAATGTTGATTTTACAATTTCTACAAGTCCGTTTTCCGGGTCATACTCTATTAATGATTATTATTTTTCAAAGATTAGCGGAAGTTCTACCGGTTTTATTAATCAAAGTTATATCATTAATAATGAATTATCAGCCGGTGCAATTAACCGAACGGAAGTTGAATTTGCTTATCCGCAACCGTTTAATTATAGTGAAAATAATCTTATATCAATTCCTACGAATACAGATGTTTCCGGTAAATCGGAATTATACATTTATTCCTCGGATATGAATCTTGTTTATAGTTCAACAAAAATTATTTCTAATTCAGGTAATTTGGTTGTTACATGGGATGGCAAAGATGAAAATGGAAATAAATTAGCAAGCGGTGTTTATTTGTATGTTACAAATGCTAATGATAAAATTAAAAAAGGTAAAATTGTTATATTAAACTAAAGGATTATAATCTTTAGTATATATTTATGGCAAACTATTCTCTTACATTCCAAAACGTAACCAAAATATTCGGCAGAAGATTAATATTTAAAAATATTAATGAAGAATTATCTTCCGGTAATATATTTGGTTTTTCCGGCAAGAATGGTTCAGGTAAATCCACATTAATTAAAATTGCTGCGGGAATTATTTCTCCGACTAAAGGAAAAATAATTCATAGTAATAATAACAAAAAAATAATACCGGAAAAGTTGCATAATTATATGGGATTTGTTTCACCTTATTTATTTCTTTACAGCGAATTTACAGCGGAAGAAAATTTGTTACATCTTTCAAATATTAGGGGTGTTGCTTATAACAAAGAATATGCAAAAGATTTGCTTAATAAATTTGAGCTTTACGATAGACGAAATGATTATCTAAAAGGCTTTTCTTCAGGAATGCTTCAGAGAATGAAATTTATTTTTGCTTTGCTTCACAAACCTTCAATTATATTTCTTGATGAACCAACATCAAATTTAGATACTAAAGGGAAAGATAAAGTTTATGAAATAGTTAAGGAAGAAGGAAAGGATAAGTTAATAATAATAGCATCAAACGAGGAAAGCGATCTTGAATTATGCAGCAAAATTTTGGAAATAGAAAAATATAAAAATTAATTAGCTTATTGAACGTTTTAAAAAATAATTATTTGTCATTCTGAATGAAAACGTTTTTTGCCGAAATGAAGAATCTTAATATAGTTGTCGGGATATTTCAGTCATAAAAAACGTTACTTAAATTTGACATTCTCGAAACTGGTTGGTTTTAATAGGATTACTTAAGTTAACCATTGAATTTTATAAGCCGTTAAAACGGTTTTTGAATAACCAAATAATTGAACTATCTACTAGAGTAAGATTTAAAAATATAAGTATTACTATATGACATTCATCTCAGTATTTAAAAAAGATTGGCAATCGGAATTACGAACACGCTATGCAATTAACGCATTAGCAATGTTTATACTTGTTACTATTAGTGTTATACTTTTTTCAATAGGACAAGAAAAAGTAACCCCGCATTTAACCGGCGGATTATTTTGGGTGGTTATTTTCTTTTCTGCAATGTCGGGGCTTTCCAGAGCATTTGTTTCCGAGGAAGAAAGAGGAACAACTTTAACGTTACAATTGATTGCAGCGCCCTCCACCATGTACTTTGGAAAACTATACGTTAATTTAGTGCTTGTATTCATAATGAATATTTCAATAGTTTTTCTTTTCTATCTTTTATTCGAATCATTTATTATTCTTAATCTTTCTCTTTTCTTTTTAGCTCTCTTATTCGGCAGCATAGGTATTGCAGTTTCTTCTA
>JAJRZB010000132.1 GCA_024275455.1 Bacteroidota bacterium
CATAATAGAGAACATATCAATTTGGTTCCCCCAAGCATTAAAAACTACATTTGTTGAGAATTCTGTTGTTTCTACATTTAAATAACCCATTGCTGATGAAATTGGGTTTAATAATATTCCATGCATAACTCCAACAACAAGAGTAAAAATTGCTAACACTAACATTGGAATTCTCATTGTCCAAGGAACTTCTTTAACATCCTCAAATTCTTTTTCCTCTTGTCCTAAAAAGAGTGAAAAAATAAATCTGTAAAGATATAAGAAAGCAGCAGTGCTGGATGCAAAAACTACAATTACCAATAAATAATGATTTGATTGGATTAACGATTGATATAACATCCATTTTCCGGCAAAACCACCTAGAGGTGGAACCCCGGAAACAGCAATAATTCCCATTAGTGCAGCAAGGAATGTATACGGCATTTTTCTTATTAAGCCGGTAACTTCATTCATATCGGTTGAACCGGTTCTATAGTAAACTGCACCGGTTGCCATAAATAACGCGGCTTTAAATGCAGCATGAAGTACGGCAAGAAACAAGGCAGACATTATTGAAAGGGGAGTGCCGATTGCAAGTCCGGTAATAATGTACCCAAGTTGACCGATAGAAGAATAGGCTAACAATTTTCTGGCATCGGTTTGAAAAATTGCATAGAATGTTGAAAGTAGTGCTGTAATAGCACCAATCCAAGCTAATATTTCTTTAACATAAAGATAAAAACCACTTTCGGCAGCTAATTTAAAGAGAACTAAACCAATACCGAAAACACCCATTTTAGAAAGTGCTCCTGAAAATAGTGCAGTAAAAGATAAAGGGGCTTTAGCATAAGAATCCGGTGCCCAAACGTGCAACGGCATAATTGCACTTTTAACGCCGAAGCCAACTAAGAGTAAAATTACAGTGCTAAGTTGAATTGTAAAACTTAAACTGCTGAATTCACTAAATATAACATTTAGTTCTACCGTGTTCAAATTAACATACAGTAAAACTAAAGCCATTAGTATGGAATATGCCCCTATAGCACTGAATACAAAATATTTTAACCCAACGGATTGAGCTTCTTTGCAACAATAAATTACCAACATGAAAGATGACCAGGTCATAATTTCCCAAAAGAAAAATAGAGAAATTAGGTCCTGACTATACACTATCCTAAACATTCCACCGATTGAGAATAGGAAATTCATATAAAAATAACCTAATCTCATCTTGTCTTTCATAAACTCGTAAGAGTATAAAAGGGAGAAAAATCCTAACAATGAAATTAGCAAAGCGAATAACTGGCTGTATTCGTTGCTTCCCCAGACAATGTTAAAATTTCCGAGAGTAAAACTTATTTTTGAAGAATTGATTGGTAACTGCCAAACAATATATGTTACAATTGCAATTGCAAATAAGGCAACGAAGTTTACTATTTTCGGAAATACATGATAAACCATGAATGATAGTATTGCAGCTATGAAAGTAATAATCAATATTCCAACAATAGAGACCATAAAAACCCTTAATTAATCAATGCTATTCTGATGTATTCTGCTTTATTAATTAATTCCGAAGCAGCAGGTTTAAGAAAATCCATAATTATATTCGG
>JAJRZB010000133.1 GCA_024275455.1 Bacteroidota bacterium
AAATTGAATTTCTCGCAATTTGAAAAAAAATGGGTTGATGAAATAAATAATAATCTTTTGAAAAATTTTCCAAAAGATTTTATTGACAATATAGATTGCGAGCTTTTGAATATGCCAGGTATTCCTTTGGTTAAAGGCTCAGAGCTGTTTGGGAATTTTGAAATTACAAACCTTGAAGGCGAAACTTTTTTAAGTACACCTAACCAGTTTAAAGTTAAGTACATTCTTTATGCCAATTCTTCTTTTTCAAAAGAAATTAATATTCCTAAAAATGATTTTGAATTTGAGAAAATTGTAAAAAACTACGAGGATTATTTAGATAATCTTTTTAGGATAATAGAAAAGGATTATAAAAAGGAATTCCGAACTACCAAAGATTTAATTTCCACCACAAATAATATTTTTAGAAGACTAAATCTTAAACGATATTGATAGAACTCAGCCAAAATATCTCAGTCTATATTCAGCAAATTTTTGGTGAGGATTTCTTAAATAATTATAGAAAATTTGTAGAAAGTAATTACAACCCGTTTATTAGAATATCCCAGAACACTGATGACATCAACGAATTACTTATAAGCCTAAAGTCACAAGGTGTAGAACTAGAAAAAATTGATGGAATTCCCAAAGCATATAAAATTATAAAAGGGAAAGATATTATCGGCAAAACCGTTGAGCATTTATTAGGTAAATACTATATTCAAAGTCTCTCATCAATGATTCCTCCATTGATATTAAATCCTGATGAAAATGATAGGGTTATGGATTTATGTGCTGCTCCCGGTTCAAAATCAACACAGCTTTCCGAACTAATGAATTACCGCGGAACTCTTTACTCCAACGAACCGAACTTAAATAGAGTGAAAGCTCTCGTTCATAATCTTGACAAAATGAATGCCATTAATATGAGTGTAATTAAGGATAAAGGTGAATTATTAAGCAAAAAGTTCAGCAATCATTTCGAAAAAATTCTTGTTGATGCTCCTTGCAGTGCGCTCGGAGTTATCCAAAAAAAACAAGAAGTAAGTAACTGGTGGAACTCTAAAACTGCTGAAAAAATTTCTTCACTTCAGCTAAAACTTTTAATAAGCGCAATAAAAATGGCTAAGGTTGGAGGAGAAATTGTTTACTCAACTTGCACTTTAACTGTTGAAGAAAACGAATTTGTAATTGATAAAGTTTTAAAAAAATACCCGGTAAAATTAGTAGAATTTGATTTACCTCTAAAACATACTAATGGATTTATCGAAATCAGTAATTTTAAATTTGATAAAAGCTTGGAATTAACAAAAAGAATTATTCCTTGGGAAATAAAATCAGAGGGATTTTTCATTGCAAAATTAATTAAAACAAAAGAAACTGAGAATTTCGCAAATAACAATAAAGAGTTTTCTAAAAAATATTTCGTTAACATTGGCAATAAAAAAGTTGATAAATATCTGAACCAAATTTCAGAACATTTTGGAATACCGATAGAAATTATTAAAAAGTATAAATATCTGATAAACAATAAAGACATTAATTTTATAAATGCAGATGCCGAGGAATACAGACCGGATTTCTTTTTAAGAGTAGGAACAAAATTTGGCATAATTGATAAAAACGACTCATGTAAATTACACTCTCACGCAGCACAAATTTTAGGAAAATACGCAATATTAAATATTTTTGAAATATTAGAAAAAGATGAATTGAAAACATATTTTTCGGGCGGAACAATTTTCAGAGAAAATGTTAATAAAGGACAAAAAATTGTTAAATTCAAAAATCTCTTTATTGGAACCGGAATTATGCTTGAAAATAAACTCAAAAGTCAATTTCCTCGTTCAAAAAGAACCGGAAATATTTTAATTTAATACTTCTTATTAAACAAGATTTCCATATAAAATCTTTTTTTACAAACCGTAAATACCACCTAAAATAATATATCTATATCCTGATAATAAAAATTTAATTTTATTAAAATTTTTCTTCTATATGAAACGGAAATTTTATTATTTTGTCAGGCAAATAAATAAAACTTCTTAGTAAATTGCATATTAATTATAATATTGATATATATTCAATATTAACTCCGGAGCATGAATGAATTTTTCTGACGATTACTTTGATGATTATGATTCTCAATCATTTCTTGATGATGAAAAATTAAAATCAAAAGTAAATAAGTGCAAAGAATATGTATCAAAAGGGCAAACAATAGCCTTTCTTGATAACATAGAACAGACTATTCAATTGTGCTTGGAGTATGATTTTACTGAGGATGGTATATTCCTTACAGAAGCAGCATTAGAAATTTCACCTTATAGTTCTGAACTTTGGCATTCGAAAGGGATTTTTTATAATAATTTATTTGAATTCGAAAAAGCATATAAATGCTTTAACAAAGCTCTTTCACTAAACCCCAGTGACGTTGAAACTATGATTAATAAATCAATAGCAGAAGACAATCTGGACCTTTGGGAAGAAGCTATTCAAACCCTTGAAACTGCAATAACCATTGAACCGAATAATGAGGAAGCTATTTTTAACCTCGGAATATTTTACGAGCGAAGAGATCATTTTAAAAAAGCAATAAAATATTTTGAGAACACTGTAAAGCTGGATCCTGAATATGGTGATGCTTGGTACGAGTTAGGATATTGTTACGAAAATAACTCTCAGCTAAATGAAGCATTAAATGCTTACAAGAAATTTTTGGAAATTGA
>JAJRZB010000134.1 GCA_024275455.1 Bacteroidota bacterium
TCTATTTTAAAAGTTGGTGGGGAGCAATTGGAATAATCCCAATTTTTACTTCACTTATTAATTGGTGCCCAATATATGCTCCTTTTGGTCTTTCAACTAAAGAAAAACAAACCTAAGAAGTAATAATTTTTATAAACATGGAATTTACATTTATAAAATTCCGTCAAATAGTTTTATTAAGATGATTTTTTTAGAAAAAAATTAACATTCTTCTATTTGAGTTACAACTATAACAGAAAACAAGTTTCTTGTTTTTATTTCAAAATGTTTAGTTATGTTAATACACATTATTATTTTTATTAAAGGAATTATATGTCAACAACAGTTATAATTTCTACCGTTTTAATAACTCTTGCATTAATATTTTACTCGCTTGGAGTTTGGTCTGAACGAATTATTCGTTACTTAAAACTAAAACATGTTGTCTTTTTTTGGACCGGTTTTATATTCGATGTTTCAGGTACGATCGCAATGCATAAAATTGCGAGCGGACCTTTTAATATTTTAGAAACACATACTTTAACCGGACAAATTGCACTTTGGTTAATGTTAATTCACGCTGTTTGGGCAACTTATGTTGTTAAAAATGGTACCGAAACAACTCGTAAAAATTTTCATAAATATAGTCTTTTTGTTTGGCTTATTTGGCTTGTACCTTACTTTGGCGGAATGTATATTGGAATGTTTAATTAAGTGCTTTCAGTTTTTTAAAACAATTTAGTACCAGAAAAAAGACCGGTCTATTTGCACGAAAAAAAAGATGTGGCGTCTTATTATTGTTCTAAACATAGATAAAGAATAAAATGAAAAGTTTACTTAAAAATGTATTATTGGTTTTTTCTTTAATAATTTTTATCACTTCATGTTCCGAAAATATTATTACGGAAGTTCCCAGTGTTGATCAAATTGAAATTCCGGTTAACATTAATCCTGTATTTACAGATATTCAAAAGGAAATATTTAATACCTCTTGTGCGCTTAACGGATGTCACGCAGGAGCAGTAAATCCTAACCTTTCTGAAGGGAATGCTTATAACAACATTGTAAATAAACCAAGTTCAAATGGAATTCCATACATAAAACCAAATGAACCCGATAACAGTTATCTTCTGCAAAAAGTTTTAGGCTCAAGTATAATTAGCGGTTCCAGGATGCCCCTTAACAATTCACCTCTTGATAAAGTACAAATTACTGCACTTACGGAATGGATTAACGATGGTGCAAAAAACAATTAATGACTTTCAACAAGGAATTAAAATGAAGAAATTAATTACTTATCTGATCATTAGTTTTTGTCTAAATACAATAATCTTTGCTGAAGAATGGCATGTTAAAAAATCCGAAAACAACTTAGTAAAGTTCATTTCATCAACACCTGTATTGGATTTTGAAGGGAGAACAAATAATATTGACGGATATATTTACTGGGAAGGGAAGGAACTCTTTGGAAAAAACAACGAAATATATTTTGAGGTTGATCTTAATTCAGTAAAAACAGGCAACGGAAAAAGAGACAGGGATATGAGAGAAGATGTTTTGGAAACAGATAGGTGGCAAAAAACTTTTTACAAAGGAAAAATCAATAATGTTAAAAAATATAAATCCGAATCAAATAAATATGATGTTACCGCTCAAGGATCAATATTTATTCACGGACATAATAAAGATTTGGAAATAAATGCTACAATTATAATTAAAAAAAATCTAATGAATGTAACAAGTGATTTTTCTGTATTTCTAAAAGATTATAACATTAAAGCCCCGAGTCTATTGGCTTTTATTAAGGTTGCTGAAGAAATTAAACTTCACTTAAATTTTCAACTTAAAAAGTTTGAGGAGGAAAAAAAGTGAAACTTTTTTTATTGTTATTAGTCCTTTCCTCCGGAATTTTAATTAACGGTCAACCAAAATGGAAAAAGACCGAAAAACAAACAGAAATAAAATTAGCATTATTTCATGCAACTCAAACTGCTAACTTTTCCACTACTGAATCTTTGGAAAAGGGGAATTGGATGTACGAAATTTCTCATAGATTTATTCCAACAGTAAACGAGGGAATAGATGCGCTATTCGGATTTGATGGTCCTGCTCGAATTAGATTTGCTTTAGGGTACGGTATAACAGACGATCTAATGGTAAACTTTGGAAGAAGTAACACAACTGATAATTACGAACTTCAGTTTAAACAAAGATTACTCCAATTTAATAATGAATATTTACCCAGTGTAATCTCCGTTTTAGCTGGAATTTCACTCAACACAGAAGTTCCGCAAAGTATTAAAAGGGGGAAAATGGATATTGATAATATTCAGTTTTTTGCTCAATTAATTTACAATACTATGTTATTCAATAAAAAATTAGGTGTTGGAATCGTTCCATCATATCTATACAATAGTTTTATTTATGCGGTTGATAAGCAGTACTCTTTTACCATAGGAACTTACTTACGTTACTATTTTAACAGAATGTGGAGTTTGTGGGTTGAGCATAATGCAATTGTTTCCGGTTATCAAGGCAAAATACGTTTGGATGAATCCGGGAGATCTTATAACTCTTTATCTGTTGGAATTGCAATAGAAACCGGCGGGCACATTTTTGACATAATGTTAACAAACAATGCAAGATTAAACACATCTCAATTTTTAGTCGGTGCAGATAATACAGTTAGTAATAGTAAATGGAGACTGGGTTTTGGAATTTTAAGGTATTTTTAATCAGCTTTAACAGCTATTATACTTATATCATCTTCAAATCTATTCTCAGTTGCGGCGGTAAATTCGGTTACAATTTTTTCAAGCGGGTCATCCGAATCAGAAAGTGAAGTTATTATTTCCTTCAGTTTTCCTTCTCCAAAAAAATCACCATTGGTACATCTTGTTTCGGGAATGCCGTCTGTAATTAAATAAATAGAATCTCCGCTGTTCAATTGAATTTCTAAATCTTGATAATCACTTTTTTCTTTGAACCCCAATAGAATACCGTTAGATTTAACACTTTTTACAGAATCCGATTTATGTATAATAGGTAAATCTCCGGCGCCGGCATATTTTATTGTTTTGGTTTCATTATTTATACAAACAACTGAAAGAGTTATAAACACATCTGAAATTCTTTCATCTTTATAAATAGCACTGTTAACTTTATCGAGAATTGCAGCGGGGGAAATCTGATGTTCCGAATCTAAAATCATTCTTATTGCACTTCTTACATAGCCGGCATAAGCAACGGCAAAATACCAGGCTCCCCATTTTTTTCCCATAATATCGCCAAGTACAACAATCATATTGTTTTCATCGTATTTAAAATAATCAATAAAATCTCCGCCGGGTATATTTTGAAAAGGCACATGCCAATGTTTAATTGTAAATCCTTCAAAAGCCGGAGAATTATCGGGTACAACTTTTGCTCCCATTGAATTTGCTGCCTTGCTAACTTCGCTTACCGCTTTTTCTCTTTCTTTTTGATTTGATTTTAAAAGTGCATTTATTTTTGCAAGAACAATTTTAGAACCGGAAGTTTTTACAATATAATCTTCTATATTAAGGTCATACCCTTCCAGAATATCGCTTTCATCGCCTTTGGCAGTTAAGAAAATAAA
>JAJRZB010000135.1 GCA_024275455.1 Bacteroidota bacterium
CATAATTAAGAAAAAATATTATTCCAATACTATTACAGGATTTATTGATTTATCTGTGTCTGAATCAAAAAACGAAAGAGAACTTGAACGTTATGATATTTTCGGTTATCCGCTACCAATTATCGGTAAAAAAAATAGAGTCTTTGTTTTGCCCTTAACATTTGGTTTGCAATACCGGATGTTTTACGATTCATTAACCGATAATTTAAGACCGTATATTGCCGGTGGTGTAGGACCTACTTTGTTTATTACCACACCTGCTATTAAAGAATTTTTTAATTCATTTGGTGATGCAAGAGCACATTACGGATTTGGTGGCTATGTTGGTTTGGGAGCAAATTTTGGTCTTAATTCTACTAACCTTACTGGAATAAATATTAGATATTATATTACACAACTTTTTAATAACGGTGTAGAACAATATTATGGTGATTTTAAAAAAACTATCAGTTTTGTTTCTTTAACCATCAACATTGGATTTATGTATTAAAGTTTAGAGAATTCTTTACAGCTTTTAGCTATCAACCTTAATAAAACCCTTTTAGCAAACCTTATAATTCCTTTTATTTAATAAGAATAATATTTTTTCTTAATTATGTCACCAATATATCGACTATAATGAGTCAATTTTTTATGTTAAATATGATATACATCACAAATAATTATAATGCCTCCACTAGATTAGAGATGTAATCAAAATTTTTACATCTATAAGGAGAGAGTAAAATGAATTCTAATCTATTTGAAAGAAAACAATTTCTACACAGTTCTTGGGCAAATATTAATTCAAACGAATATTTTACAAAATACAACGATGAAAATAAAATAGTTATTCAAGTAAATTTGATGAGAGCTACAGCTAATGAGGCGAATGAATTTAATCAATATTTAATAGATAATAATATAAATAAAGAACAACCCATTATTATCGATTTGAGCAACTGTAGTTTTATAGATTCAACATTCTTAAGTACAATTGTAAGTTTTAATAAAAAACATCCGCAAGAAGTTAAATTAGTAGTAACCGATGCTAGACAATTTTTAATTTTTAAAATTACAAAGTTAGATACAATTTTTAATATTTATAATAATTTAAACGAAGCTATAGCCGCATAAAACTAAAAAATAGATGCTTAATTTCTATTAATAATCTCTTCTGCTAAGTCTATGTAAGCTTTAGATGATTTTGCCTCAGGATTGTATTCCAAAATCGGCTTATTATGGAAAGTTGATTCAGCAACTTCAATATTTTTAGGAATGACAATGTTAAATAAATAGTTAGGAAATTCCTTCATTAAAATTTTCTTCGTGTAAAAACTGGATCGGGTATTCATCTCATACATTGTAAGCAGTAAACCTTCAATTTTCAGTTTGCTGTTATACTTTTTCTTAATTAAACTCATATGCTTCATAATTCTAACAACTTCATTTAGGGAATATCTAGATGGTTTTAACGGAATAATTGCAGAATCAGCAGCCATCAATATATTTGTTGTTGTTCCAATTAGCGAAGGCGAACAATCAACAATAATATAATTATATGAGTAAATTTCCGAACTTAGAGTATTTTTTATTATAAGTTCATCAGAAGTAAATCTAGATAATTTTATTTCATGTGCGTAGTCTAATTGTCTCATTGGTATAAAATCTAGATTCTTTGTATTTGTTTTATGTATAATACTTTTAAAAGATTTCTTAAAACTTAATACATCTAACATATCTCCTCGAATGGATTTGGGTTTTAACCCAAAAGCCGGCGCACACTGACCAGCCGGGTCCAAATCTAATAATAGAACCCGTTTGCCTCCTTGTGCAAGTGCCAAAGAAAGGTTAACGGCAGTTGTTGTTTTTCCAACTCCGCCTTTTGGTGTTGCTATTGCTATTATTTTACCCATTTTAAAACTACTTTTTAACCAAAATCTTTATTTAAGGTATGTTATTAAAAAATAACAAATTATTTAATAATATTGCTTGATTTGAATCAATAATTATCGCTAAAATAATGGAAAATCATAATTGAGCAAACATTTATTACTAAGTTAGATTGTGTTTAGAAAAATAACTTTTTAAATAATCTTTTGTGAATAATAATTTTATTAATTTAATAATCATATCTAATAAAATGTTTTACAGACGGAAAATTTGTTTATGAAATTACTTTTTACTTTAATATTTTTATTTACAACATTAGCAGGTTCTAATTTGGCACAAAATTTTAACTCGCAACAGTTATATGATTCCTATCGTAATTACAGAACCAAAGGTTTTGAGAACAAACGATTTAAGCACTCCGCCTTAAAAAAGCAGATCGAAAGTCTTAAAAAAATAACCTTATAAGAATAGAAACTGCCGGTAAATCATTAGAAGGCAGAGAAATTTTTCTACTATCTATCGGTAAAGGAAAAACCAATGTTCTGCTTTGGTCGCAAATGCACGGAGACGAATCAACAGCTACGATGGCACTTTTGGATATTTTTAATTTTTTATCGGCTGATGATAATTTTAACAAATTAAGAAAACAAATATTAAGCGAATTAACAATTTATTTTATCCCCATGCTAAACCCTGATGGCGCAGAAAAATTTAAGAGAAGAAACGGGTTGGATATTGATTTAAATAGAGATGCTCTAAGATTACAATTCCCCGAATCTCAAATATTAAAAACAGTAAGAGATACACTAAAACCAAAATTTGCATTTAATTTACACGATCAAAATACCAGATATTCTACAGGCAATAGTTATCAATCGGCTACAATATCTTTTTTAGCTCCCGCTTTTAATTATAAAAAAGATATAAATGAAGTCCGAGGAAATACTATGAAATTGATTGTTAATTTGTTTGAGGAACTTAAAAAATTTATTCCAGGACATATAGCAAAATATAACGATGATTTTGAACCGAGAGCTTTTGGCGACAACTTCATTAAATGGGTAACTAGTTCGGTTTTAATTGAATCCGGTGGATGGAAAAATGACGAAGAAAAACAATTTATCAGAAAGTTAAATTTTATTTCCATTTTAACCGGGCTAAATTCTATAACAAATAAACTTTACGTAAATGCAGATATTGATGTTTATAAAAGTATTCCTTTTAATGATAATTTAATTTTTGATGTTCTTCTAAGAAACTTAAAAATAAAATATAAAAATAAAGAATATACTATTGACGTTGGAATCAATAAAGAAGAAATAAATACTAAAGACTATTCAAAAGCTTACTATGAAGGTAAAGTTGAAGATTGGGGAGATTTATCAATATTTTACGGGTATCTCGATTTAGATTTAATCGGTTCTGAAATCAAAGAATCTAAAATATATAAAATTACTAAGATGAACCTTAAGAATATAGATACAAAAAAATTGCTTAAAGAAGGATATGGATTTATTGAAGTTGATTCGCTTGATAAAAATTTGGAATTTACCGATATGCCTTTTAATATTATTCAAAAGGGAGCTAAAGTTGATCTTGTTCCAGGTTATAAAAAGTATGCAAATTTTACAATTTGGAAAAACAATAAATTGATTTACAATGTTATAAATGGTTATGTATATGATACTTCCGGAGAAATCTTTAAAAAACACAACGGACTAATATTTAGATAATTAATTTGAATAAAATTTGAATAGTTACTATCTTTAGAATCAATATTTTTTTATTAACTATTAAAAACCATATAAGGCAGGTGAAAAGAATTGGTTGGAATAAATATTTCGGAAAATGAAAACATTGATAGAGCTTTAAAAAGATTCAAAAAGAAATATGAAAGATCCGGTGTGTTAAAGGAGTATAAGAAAAGAACTTTCTTTACAAAACCCTCCATCGAAAAGAGAATGGAAAGAATTAAAGCTAAGAGAAGAGCTTATAAGGAAAATTTAAGAACTCAGAGATAGTTTTAAAGTCCGGTTTTAACCGGACTTTTTTTTATTTACTTAGATAATGTTCTTCAAAATAGCTAACAATTTTATTAAACATTTCATCAACCGTTGAACAGAATTCAAATAAATCTAAGTCTTTTCTGTCAATCATTCCATTATCAATAAACGCTTCAAAATTAATAATACTTTTCCAATAGGCTTCATCGTAAACAATCACTTTCATGTCTTTCTTAATTTTACCTGTCTGCATTAATGTAAGGATTTCCATAAACTCATCAAGCGTTCCAAATCCGCCCGGAAACACAATGAGAGCTTTAGCTAAATAAGCAAACCAAAACTTTCTCATAAAAAAGTAGTGAAATTCAAAAGCTAATTCTTTTCTAACATATTTATTTACAAATTGCTCGTAAGGAATACTAATATTTAATCCTATTGAATAACCGCCAGCTTTTTTTGCACCCTTATTGGCTGCCTCCATAATTCCGGGTCCGCCACCGCTACAAACAATAAATCTTTTTTGATCGGTTCTTAATTTCATTGACCAACGAGTTAATTTTTCTGACAATTCAACAGCATCATCGTAATACTTAGATGTTTTTACCATTGTCTCAAGCGATTTAAGTTTAGCTTCATATCCTTTTGATTTGGGATTGTATTTCTTTAGAAATTCTCTAAGATCCTTATTTGCCTCACGTTTAGATTTTAATCTGGCTGAGCCAAAAAATACTACTGTATCTACAATATTATATTTTTTAAATCTTGCTTTCGGTTCAATAAATTCAGATAAAATTCTTAATTCTCTGGCATCTTTAGATGTTAAAAAATCAATATTTCTATATGCTTTTTCGGGGATATTACTTTTACTCATTTATTAGTATTGCTCCATTTATTGTACTAAATAATCAAGTGACAAAAATACATTTTAATTTCAAAATATCATATATGTTAATTGGCTAATTTTAGTAAATAATCAATATATAATATTTACAAAATATTTAATTCTATTTTTGATAAGTTTCTAAATCACATATAAAACAAAAGTTAAAATGAAATATAAATTATTCACTTTATTCTTCTTAATACAATCACTTTTAATAGCGCAAATAAATGAGAGTATAAAAAAGATTTTATCTGATTTACCTTCCTCTACAAAAATATCACTTAATATAATTGAAGCATCAAAAGGGGAAACGATTTTTGAAAAAAATACAGATAAGCCTATGATTCCGGCATCAAACACAAAATTGTTTACAACTGCTGCTGCGCTTTATTTAATGGGTCCAAAACACGAATTAACTACAAAAATATTTACTGACGATTTTGATATTGAGAACGGAATTGTTAATGGAAATATTTATATAAAAGGATTTGGAAACTCAACATTTA
>JAJRZB010000136.1 GCA_024275455.1 Bacteroidota bacterium
CTTCTTGCTGCAGGCCATAATAAAAGCGAACTGGTTGCCGGTATACATTATTCTATTGCAAAAAGAATAGCAAGACTTGCAGCAAGAGTTGGTGTTGAAGATGATGTACTTTTTGATGGAGGAGCAGCATTAAACAAGGGATTAGTTGCAGCTTTGGAAGATGAACTGATGCGGAAAGTGTTTGTACCCCAATCCCCGCAAACCACTACTGCTGTAGGGGCTGCAATTATTGCAAAAAATATTTATATGAGAAATTATATAGAAAGTCGAAATGAAAAGGTTCAACCGGCAAGTGCCAATAATAAAAAGCCGGTAACTAAAATTTTTTTTAATAAACTTTTAAAGAAAGAAAAATGATGTATTTGTTTACGTTTATATTTAATAAGATTAACAATGGCTTGTAAAGACAACGCAAGCAATAAATTTAAGACTAAATAGACTGACCAATCACTATCTATGGAGACCAAATGTGAAAATTGTTAAATGAGTTTATATAAATAAATCACATTATAAAAAATAAATTCTAAGAAAGCCAACTTAATTGTTCTATTAGTTTTATTGCAGTTGCTTGAGATAAACCAAAAGAGGGTGTTGAAATAGTTTTAGCTATTGATGTTGCTTCACGAGAATCTTTTAAAGTAGGAAAAGCAACTTATGTCATTGAAAGCAAACTACTTTTAAGATGTTAAAAGGAGAAATACAAGTAAGAAGTGAAAACCAAAAATTAAAAATGTAAAACAATTAGCAAAGCTAACTATACATTTGTACCTTATAAAGCCTTTGTAAAACCTATAACTTCTGATACTGATACTGAATTAAAAAGCACTAGTGAATCACTGAACAACTAGAAGTTAAAGATTATTTTACTTACCCCCTACTTTTCTTAGGAATAAGGTTTAAATGAATATTCTAAATATACTTATTCAACAAAGGGTATCTAAATAAAATATGAATTTAGAATCTTAATATTTTTCATACTTTTAACTTTACAAATAAACTAAATATTAGACCTATAAAATTATTTAATTACGCTAACCCAGAGAAATACTTTTTAATATTGTTACATAAATCTGTTTACTGAGATCAAATCTACGTTTTTATTATTGACAAAGATATTTATTCTAAATATTTTAGAATAGGATAAAAAAATCTTTTTAGGCTATATTAAATTTCTCTATCGAAAATTCTTAAAGTTAATGGTAGAAATTATGAAATTAAAACCACTCTTTATTTTGTTTTTCTTCACCAACCTTCTTTTTTCACAAATAAATTCTGATTGTATTGATTGCCATAGTGAAGAGGATTTAACTATAGACAGAAATGGAAAAGAAGTATCTCTTTTTCTAAATGAAGTTCAGTTTAATCGATCTGCTCATAGTAAACTTAAATGCACTGATTGCCATAAAGGCTTTGATGCTGAAGATATTCCCCATAGAAGCGGAAACAACATTTATAAAGTTGACTGTGCCGATTGTCATAAAGAAATTACTCAACAAACTAAAAATGACATTCATCATAGATTGAAAAAAAAGGTTGGAAATAAACTACC
>JAJRZB010000137.1 GCA_024275455.1 Bacteroidota bacterium
TATGATAAATTTAAAGTAGATAAAGAAGTTAATTTTAACAACCGTTATGCATTAATGACAGAAGGTTTGTGGAAATTTAGCGATAATAGCGGAGGGGGACCTTACATTAGTTATACTTTTTATGATGAAAATACCAGAAGAGTTTACATGCTGGATGCTTCTATTTTTGCCCCTAAGTATTTAAAGAAAAGTTTATTGCAGCAATTAGATGTTTTATTACATAGTTTTAAAACCGAATCTGAAGTTGATCCGATAAAAAAAGAAGAAATTTTAGAAGCACTCAAATAATAGAACTTCTGCAAAATAAGAAAATTTATTATTCCCAACTTGACTAGGAATCCAAGTATCATAAATAATAGATTTCTGATAAAAACATTCGGAAATGACATCTATGAAATAAAAATATTACTAAGCTAATTGTCTTTTTTTCGACAAGTATTTATCATTTAATTTTATTGAAGTTCTTTTTTAATTAAAAGAATTTTATATAGACTCCTATAAAAATTACAAAAACCACTTTAACTTTTGTTTAATATTTAGGTCAATTATTTAAGTATTGAAATAAAATAACCTATTATTTAGCTTTGATGTAGTCTTAAAATTCATTCACTTTTAAGGGCATCAAATGAAAAAAAAATCTTTTTTATTTTTAGTTATTTTTACTTTTTCATACCTTTCAGACCAAACAAAAGAAAAATCTAATTTCTTATATGATTCAGAATTTGGTTTTCACGGAGGATTAAGTTTCATTAGTCTTTCACAAGGATGGGAAACTTTTATTTTTGAAGGTAAATCACATTTAACAGATGATTTATTAGTAAAACTCTCAATTGGATATTCCAGGATAATTTCACCGGTAAAATATGTAGTTAAAAGTTATTCGGTAATTACATGGAATGGTACTAAAATTTATCAACCATTTTCTTTCAATGTTTTTAATACAACGTATAAAGTAATTCCAATTTCTTTAGGATTGCAATACAATATTAACTACTCAAAATTTAATCCATATGTTTTAACGGAAATTGGATATAATATGATTGATCCGAAATTATCAAAAAGCCCAAGAATATATGGTGAAAAATTTAATTCATATGACGAATTACCGCAAGAATACAAATACATAAATATATTGCCTAATGGCTCTTATAAATTAGCTGTTGGTGTAGGATTTAAATATCCTATCACATCTGTATTATCACTTGATCTAAGATATTTAACCCAAATTGATTCCGAAATCATTAATACTCAACAGTTGTTATTAGGGATTATTTTCTAAAATTTGATGAATTATCAACTTTCCTCTTAAAAAAAACACAAAAAAAATAAATTTTCTTTTGGCAGAATTCTTGCTTTTTAAAAAAAGGAATCATAAGTTTATAGACTTGAAAAAATTGTACTGTTGAATTTGGGCGGACGCCGGAGTTGGAGAGCCGGGGCGGACTGTAAATCCGTTGGCGAACGCCTTTGGGGGTTCGAATCCCTCGCCGCCCACTTTTCCCCAAACATAATTTTAAGCGGGGGTAACTCAATTGGTAGAGTCACAGCCTTCCAAGCTGTTGGTTGCGGGTTCGAGTCCCGTCTCCCGCTCAAACAATTTGGGGTTTTTTATTTGATTTTGACAAATTGAGATTTAAGCTGACGTAGCTCAGTCGGTAGAGCACATCCTTGGTAAGGATGAGGTCACCGGTTCAATCCCGGTCGTCAGCTCTACATTTGAAATGAACAGTATTAAAATTTAGGATTGTAATTTACCGAGG
Source organism: Bacteroidota bacterium (assembly GCA_024275455.1). Taxonomy (GTDB): domain Bacteria; phylum Bacteroidota; class Ignavibacteria; order Ignavibacteriales; family Melioribacteraceae. The sequence continues at coordinate 1,761 of JAJRZB010000137.1, forward strand.
ATGAAATGGCTAAAGCTAAAAATGCTAGACAAAATATTATATTAGAAAGTACTGCTAAAACAGGTTACAGATACACAACTTCTAAAAATAAAAGAAACCATCCTGCACGTGTTGAGTATAAAAAATATGATCCTGTTATCAGAAAGCATGTGATTTTCAAGGAGACTAAGTAGATACGTCAGTGGCTCAATTGGTAGAGCAGCGGTCTCCAAAACCGCAGGTTGGGGGTTCGAGTCCCTCCTGACGTGCAGAAATTAAAATAAATTTAACTATGAAAGAAA
>JAJRZB010000138.1 GCA_024275455.1 Bacteroidota bacterium
AATATTATCAGTAACTTAATTTTAGTTCCGTCAATCGGCATTCTGGGTGGAGCGATATCTACCTTATTAAGCTATATTGTAATGGCTATTGGAATTTTTATTGTATCCCAAAAATTTTACAAAATTGATTATGAATATGACATCATTTTTAAGGTTCTTATTGTAATAGGAATAATAATTTCCATATTCTATTATTACACTTTTACCTCTTACGTAAGTTTACCTCTAAAATTCGGTTTGCTTAGTTTGTATTTGGTTTTACTATTTGTGTTAAGAATAGTTAAGAAAAATGATATAAAATCTTCACTAAATTTGCTTTTACGAAAAAAATAATTTATTACTGCCATGTTAATACCCGTTCAGCTTCTAAATTGATTCCGGGATAAAATGCAATAATGCAAGGCGGTAAGTTTTAATACTTACTTTCTTACTTACCTTCTACATACTTTTACGAATATAAAAGCCTGCCCGTCATTTATTGTGAGAAATCAAATCAACCTGTCACGGCGAAGTCTGTTTTTTAGACGAAGCCGGATCAATCAATTATCTTTTTGTTACTAACATTTTCTATTGCAACAAACCTTTTTTATTCTTATATATTTGTGGGGAATTTATGGTAAACCTTGAATGGTATTTTTGTGGGTTTGTTTGAGTGATTTTTATAAGTGTATAACATAATCCCGAATTATGCATTAAGAATATGAAGTAGTTGTAACTCATTATAGAATAATAAAATACTTTAATGCATAGCAATAGAAATTGGTTAATGTTTAAAAATTGGCAACTTCTTTTATTGCAATAACTTAAATGATATTTATTTTTTCTATTGCATAATTTGGGATAATTTTATTAAAATATTATTGAAGCTAATTTTGAGGAAAAAATGAAGTTTAATGAAAAAATACTATTTCTAATCATTGTTTTGTCCCTAAGTTTAGTAGGTTGTGGTTCAACCAGTGATATTGAGAATGATAATACAGAGAATCCTTATGTTACACCAATTGAAGGATATGATGAAACATATATAATTGAACCAGGTACTAGTTTTGGTCAAACAGAAATGTAGTATATATTGAATTATTTTACACCTTCTGAGGAAAGAGAAGTAATGCTAGTTGGTAATGATGGAAACGAAACTTGGTATTATGCTAATTTAAATATCAACAACAATAGATTCTCTGGACAAATTGGTACAGGGTTAAATAGGCATAGGGATGAAAATATTTTTACTGTCCCAGTTTTGATAAAGGCTCCTTAAGATTTAAGTGATGATATTAATAACCCAACTGAGGGTCAAATTTCTATCGATGGATCTAACGGAGTTAAAAATTTTAATAATCCAGCACAATTTATTAAAATAGCAAAAAGAGAATTTAAAGTGCATTATAGTCGTATGCATAATCACGATATATTTGGTGATTTAGGAAACAATACTTTAGAAAATGTAGTAAGAGCTTTTGGGGAAGCGAATACAGATTTTATTAAAGTTGATGAACATTTAACTTTAACTGAAGAAGACCATGATATCAGTTCCGATAATCCAGATCCAGAGCAGATGTTTATTGAAGAAAAAAATAATTTGCTTGAAAAAATTTCCATTTTAACTGGAACTAATTATCAGGACTGGGAGAACAATAAAACATATATCTTCGGTTGTCGGACGTTTTTAGCAAATCATCCAAATTTTCAAGGTGTATATGATATTTCAGCCTATCCAACAAATCACAATGGAACAATGTTAGGTGTATCATTTATATTTAGTGCTAATGGCAAATATATTGGAACTGAGCAACCAACCTTAGAGAAACAGGAAATTACAAGTAGAGTAATTCATGAGTTAGGACATTCCAGAGGTAGAAGACTGGCTGATACTTTTGGGTATGGTGTTGGTTTTACTGATGAAACGCATACAACCGGGCATAATGGGTGGAAAAAAGGTTTATGCTTAATGCGTGTGCCGGGCAATTCGAGTGATGAAAGATATACCGATAATTTATTTAAGAAAACAATAGCTGAACCCCATTTTTGTTACGGGCATATACAGATGCTTTATAATTGTACATTTGTTGAAGGAGGAAATTAAAATGAAAAAACTATTTCTATTTATTGTAAGCCTATTTTTGAGTTTAAATTGTTATTATGGTCAAAAATTGGATTTAACACTTAAAAGTCTAAAAACAGAATATTTAAAATACGAACATATTGATGTTATTCTAAATATAAAAAATAATGATACTAAAAGTATCACTATACGTAACTTTACTGATCAAGGGCAGAATGGTTACAAAATCCATATCTTTAACTTAACTGGAGATATATTAAACACCGATGAAGGAGTAAGACTAAATCTTCCACCAGCTTTGTACGAACTTAATCCTGGAGAGGAGATAGAATTTACTCTTAGTATATTGCATTATAGTAAATTTAGAGATTTTAATGAACGTGTTACAAAATTTGGCTATTATTTGGAACCAGGTGAATTATTCATAAAGTTAACTTATCAATATGAAGATTTATCTTCAGAAGATAAATCAAGTAAAGTCAAATTTATTTCAAATACAATTGATATAAATATTATTGAGCCTACGGTAGATGATAAAGAAGGCATAATTACAGACCTTAAGGAGGTATCAAGGTTAAGTAGTTATAAAGTTAGAAATTACAGTGAAAGCATAAAAAAGGCACTTGAAATAATTAAAAAATATCCCAGACATCCATTAACTCAAGAGGCATATAGATATTTAACTCCCAAAGCGCAGAACTATTATAAATTTGATTCAAAATATTACAATAAAAAATTTAGTAAGGATTTCCCTAATACACGCAAAGGAATTGCATTTGCTGCTAAATATATTGAAGAAGATGAGGATTTCAAAGATGAAATAAAAGGAACAAATCTCTATAAAGCGGCAATTGAGTATAAGAACCGAATGGAAAGGAGACAAAAAATAAAAGAAAGACATCCATGTAATTTAAATTATGGGAGAAAAAGCAATGACAAATAAACTATTGCATTAGCATAACAACATTGCACATAATTGAGTAGTGTCATCGTGCGGACGATGCTACCAGGCAAAATAAAAAGACAGTTCATCTTATAACCCGATATTTTTATCTTGATTATTTGTTAAAAGTTTTTATATTAATGTTTAGAAG